>JAILQA010000280.1 GCA_024699205.1 Treponema sp.
CATATCTGTTTGTAAAATACTGTTTATAACAGACGGTGTCATCGTAAGAATACCCTGGAATAAAATTGTTCCTATTATTACGTTAAGAATAGAAGCTTTGTTTATAGAAGCACCACCAATAAGGATTGCCGCTACAGCTGGAAAGGCCATATAAAGTGGTGCGCCATACAACTGAATAAATCCAAAGCTCTGCTGATAAACAAGAATGCCTAGTGCGCCAAAGATTGTAGAAATAATAATGCTCATTGTGCGCATTTTGTTGATATTTACACCGCTCGAACGTGCATAATCAGGATTTGAACCTACCGCTGTCATTGCCGTTCCTGTTTTGCTTCTCATAAAAGTCCACATTATAAAACAGCAGATTGCAATAAACAAAATCATTCCTGTTGGGAAAGTAAAGTTTTGACCAATCTTTATTGCAAGGAAATTGCTTAGCTGCTTATTCCAGTAACCGTCCAGTGTGATTGTAGTTCGCAAACCTTTTCCGGCATATCCCCAAACCATGTTTTCACTTGAGTAAGGAAGAATCAGCCATAAGATAGACATAAGCATTACCATTGCAAATCCTACATACATTGCAATAGTCATTTCTTCACCTTTTAAGCGGTTCAAAAGCAAGCCGTACAACCATCCAAAAAGAACTGCAAAAGGAATGGAAATCAGCATTGCACCAAAGATTCCACCCCAGCTTGTAAGTCCTATCTGCATTGAAATTGTAGAACCTAAAAGACCGGCAATTACTCCAAGAGAAAGGCCAAAATTAAGTCCACAACCCGACTGAATCATAGGAACCATTGCTAAAACAAGAAGAGCATTCATGCCAAATCGGTTGAAAATATCCGAAATAGAAGCGGCAATGCTTACCTTAACAAAGGGTGCAATTATAAAAAGAACTAGAAGAAATAATGCAATTATAATGCGGGGCCATCCAAAGTTTTTTATAAGCTCCCTGCATTTTGTTATAAATTTGTTTTCTTTTTCTATTGAAATTGAATCGCTCATCAAACTTCTCCTTTCTCCCCAGACATATAAAGGGCAAACTCTGTTGGATTTGCATCTGGAGAAAGAATACCTGCTATTTTTCCATGACATACAACTGCAATTCTATCACAAATTGAACGTAATTCTTCCAGCTCACTGGAAACCATTACAATTGTAGTGCCCTGACTTTTATTTCTCTCTTTTAGAACGTCAAGAACAATCTGCTTTGCGCCAACATCAATACCACGAGTCGGCTCAGAAACAAATAAAAGTTCTGGTTCAAGACAAAAGGCTTTTGCAAGACAAACCTTCTGCTGATTTCCGCCGGAAAGCTCACGGGCTTTTTGTTCAGGTCCATTACATTTTATTGAAAGAAGGTCAATGTATCTTTGTGCGGCTTCTTTCATTTCTTTGTCATTTCTAAGTTTTATCAGGCCGCCAAGGTAAGATTTAAGGAACATATTTTTGCTTTGCATGGCAGTAAATGCAATATTCCAGTCAAGGCTTTCATCAAGCAAAAGTCCTACTCCACGTCTATCTTCAGAAACAAAAGCCAGCTTAGAGTCAAGAGCAGCTCTAGGATTGTTAAGTTCGATTTCTTTATCTTTGAAGGTAACTTTTCCGCCGGAAGGATATAATCCCATTATTCCATTTGGAATACCAATTTTACCCTGGCCAGCAAGTCCGGCAATACCAAAAATCTCACCTTTACGAACCGTAAAGTTTACATCTCTGACTGTTTCGCCCGGCATATCTACCCAAAGGTGTTCTACTGAAAAAACTTCTGGAGTGGTTATGGAACGTGCTTCTGCTTTTGTTGTTTTTGAAATCTCACGTCCTACAAGAGATTCTGCAATTTCGTTTATATTTGTATCTTTTGTGGCAACATCGCGAATTGATTTTCCATCACGAAGAGTTACAACACGGTCACAGATTTCGGTTACTTCACGCAAACGATGGGAAATAAAGATAATTGATATTCCTGAAGCCGCAAGTTTTTTTATTGCACTAAGAAGGATTTCTGCTTCTGATTCTGTAAGAACTGCTGTCGGCTCATCAAGAACAAGAAGCTTTACTTTTTCACGACTGATTTCTCGCGCAATTTCAACAAATTGTTTGTGACCAACCGGCATTTCTGCTATTTTTGTTTCACTATCTATTTCAACACCCAGTTTTGCAACAGATTCTTCCGCACTTTTTTTCATTTCAGCACGATTAAGAGTGCAAAGCCTTGGTCCAAAAATGTCCGCAAGTATGTTATTTTTTGTAATTTCCCGGTTAAGCATGATATTTTCTGTTGTTGTAAAACCAGGAATAAGGGAAAACTCCTGATGAACCATGCCAATTCCAGCATCAAGAGCATCAAAAGGTGAAGTAAAATGAACTTCTTCCCCATTTAGTATAATTTTTCCGCCAAAACCACCTGTTTCGGCAATCACCGGCATTCCAAAAAGAATGCTCATAAGAGTTGTTTTACCAGCTCCGTTTTCTCCAACTAAGCCAAGGATTTCGCCTTTTTTTAGTGAAAAGCTGACATCTTCAAGAACAACCGTCCCTGAGAAATCTTTGGTAATATTTTGTAATTCAAGTAAGGATGTTTCTTCCATAATTATTTTCTTTTCTATACACATAAAAAGAAGGGTGATAGCTACCTTTTAAGAGCAGTATCAACCCTTCCTTTATTTAAGTACGCTTAAAATCCGTACTAATCAGTAAATTTAATATTGAAATACTTCTCTGGTACTTCAACGGATGTTGTTGGCAGATAGCCCTGACCCATAATATAAGTATCCATGTAGATAAGAACGTGATTCTTAGCACGAACACCTGTATTAGCATCAATGTAACTTCCACCATTCCATTTTGCTCCTGGTGTAAACTCACCTAAAGCAGCATAGAAATCACTAATCTTGCTGAGAGAAGCTTTTCCTTCGATAATGCGTTTTGCATATTCACCAAGACCAGCTGATACAGAGAATCCATAAGAGAAAGCCCAGGTTCCGAATTTTCCAGGACCAGCTTTTTCTACAACAACCTTTTCAACCTTGCTCAAAATTCTCTGGAAATCTCCAGCTTCAGCAGTAAGATCAATACCAAATGCTCCAGGATATCCCATAAGAGGAGAAGGAAGGTCTGCTTCTACAAACATTCCACCATAAGCAGCAAGTTGTTTAAGAAGAGGTTCTGTATGAGCATCGTTTGTACAGAAGAAAGCAGTGTCTTTTCCGTATTTCTGAATCCACTGTGGAACTTTTTCAAGAATGAACTGCTGTGCACCTGCAACACCTACATCTGAAGTTGGGTCTGGAGCAGTTTCAAATGCAAATTCAAGACCGAGGTCTTTACAAGCTTCTTCCATAATCTTTCGGCGAAGACCAAGTGTTTCATAAGACATATGACGTGGGAAAGAAATGTGTACAAAAGATTTTGCACCCATCTGTTTTGCAGCCCAAATGATTGTGTATCCGCGTGAGATAAAGTCAGAGTTTACAGCGAGATCTGCTGTTGTCTGAATTACACCTGGATCTTCATGTGGTTCACCAGCGAAACAAAGAATATCGTTTCTCTTTTCCTTTACACGTTTGAAGGCTTCTGTTGTTCCAGGAACAGCCTGATTTACAACGATTGCTTTCATAAGAGGGTCATCTGCAAGGGCTACAATCTGAGAGATTGTTGTTTCCTGCTGAGACATAAAATCATCTGGATAAGTAATGTGCTGAATCATTCCGCCTTCACTTACTTTTCCATAACGTTTAATAAGTTCTTCAGCACCACGAAGATCATCTTCTGACTGAGAAACTGTACCGGTAACAATACCAATGTGGAATGTTTTGTTAGAACTTGTTTCTGCCTGTACTGTATTTGCAGCTGGAGCTTCCTTCTTTTTGCAGGAAACGAAAAGCGCTGCAGCAAGCATGATAACAATTGCAGTAGTTAATGTTTTTTTCATGATAATTCCTCCAATATCACATTTTAAAACTGTAACATTACAATTTTAAGACTAAATTGCCAGTTTAACAATAGCATATTATAGAAACAATTAAAAAAATCAGAAAAAATTTACAGAAAATACATTTTTACTATTCATTTTTTTTGTGCTAAAATTAAAGTTCAAAACAAATCAAGAGGTTTTTATATGAAAAAAATAATCCAAGATAAGACTGAACATGAATGGCACTACATTCAAAAAGGCGGATTGATTCAGGTACAAATTAACACAATCGAAGATGTTTTAAATATTGATAAGCTGGACCCAAAAAACTGGACAGCTCTGGCCTGCCCGGTAAAAGGTCTTGAGTTTAGTGAAGAAACCCTTTCGCTTCTTGATACTGATAAAAACGGCCGTGTACGAATTCCAGAAATTATCGAAGGCGTTGAATATATAAAAAAATATTTTGCAAAACCAGAAGTTATCATGGAAGCAGGAGATTCAATTCCTCTGGATGCACTGAGCCATACTCCTTTTGCCTGTGGTCATTCTCCTGTAGACTCTGCTAAATCAGTTTTGGAAATATTAGGTAAAGCTGATGCAACGGAAATCTCCCTTGCTGACATCTGCGTAAACGAAAAGCTTTTTTCTCCAGGAATTGTAAATGGAGATGGTATTCTTCCTGCAGAATGTGTAAAAGAGGAATATCTTGCTGATATTGTAAAGAAAATGATAGAAACTACCGGAGGTTCAAACGATATCAGTGGTGTAAAAGGCGTTAATCGGGAACAATTTAATAGTTTCTTTGAACAGATTCAGCAGGTAAAAGAATGGAGAGAAGATGCCGCAAAGGATGATTCCAAAATATTCTTTCTAAAAGAGAACACAGATAGCGCTGCAACCGCTTTTGTAAAAGTTCGGGATAAAATCAATGATTATTATCTTCGCTGTTCCCTTTTGAAATTTGATAAGGATGCCGAAGAAATTCTTCAAAAACAGATTGAATCAAAATTTGTGGACGAAAACGGAAATCTTCTGCCACTTGAAGTTCTTGCAAATCTTCCACTGGCGACATGCCAGGCCGAAAAGCCGCTGCCACTGGACAATACAATAAATCCGGCCTGGCAGGAAGACATAAACAATTTTAAGAAAAACGTGATTTTCCCGCTTTTTAAAAAAGAGATTGCAAGTCTCAGCGAAGAAAACTGGCGTAAACTTGCAGGACTTTTTGAGCCTTACCTTAACTGGAGCAAATCTATGCCGGAAAGTCCTATTTCTTCCCTTGGGTTGGACAAAATCACCGAAATCCTTAATTCAGATGCAAAAGAAAAACTGTCCGAATATCTTGATGAAGAAGAAAAACATCCGCCAATTGCACTGGCAACAATCGAATTAAAAAAGATGCTTCTCTTCCGCCGCGATTTTGTTGAGCTTCTCCGCAATTTTGTGTCTTTCGAAAAATTCTACGCTCTCAATGAATCTGCTATTTTCCAATGCGGAACATTATTTATAGACGGACGTTCCTGCGACTTGTGTTTTAAGGTTCTTGATTCAGCCAAGCACGGAACCATGGCAGCCCTATCACAATGCTTCTTGATTTATTGTGATTGTACAAAACAGGAAACCGGCGAAAAAATGCAGATTGCAGCCCTTATAAGTGCCGGCAACACTGACAACATCATAATCGGAAGAAACGGCGTTTTCTACGACAGAGATGGTATCGACTGGGATGCAACTATCGTCAAAATTATCGAAAATCCGGTAAGCATCAGACAAGCCTTCTGGAGTCCTTACAAAAAACTTTTGCGCCTTATTCAGGAAAGAATCGCAAAACGTGCTGCAGAAGCCGAAAATCAGGTTGCAGCAAAAATGTCAGAAACTATAAACCATCCGTCTTCGCTTACTCCAACAGATAAAAGCAAGAAAAATCTTTTTGATGTGGGAACCATTGCCGCTTTGGGTGTTGCAATTTCTGGTTTTGCCACAGTTATTGGAAGCGTAATTGGAATTATAACTCAAAAATGGTACATGCCATTCCTCTTTTTAATTGGTCTTATGCTTATAATTTCTCTGCCGTCAATGATTCTGGCCTGGTTAAAACTACGACAAAGAAATATTGCTCCTGTACTAGATGCTTCTGGCTGGGCTGTCAATGGAAATGTAAAAATCACCACAAAATTAGGTGCTTCCCTGACACACCTTCCAAAAAGACCTGCTACAGCATTTTTGACTTCGATTGATCCTTTTGCAGAAAAAAAATCACCGGTAAAGCGCATTATTATCTGGACTATAGTTATCCTGCTTATCGCTCTGCTGGTTTTTCTGCAATTCAAAGTTGAAGGCGGACTTCTTGCTGTTTGGAAAAGCATAAAATCCTGGTTTTCAGTACATAGTCCCAAAATAGATACCAGCCCACTACAGCAGTCACTGGAATCTTTAGGAACAACAAACTAGCCAGCGCATTATAACTGTCAAAAATATAACAAATTAATTGATTTTAACTCAAAAATTCAGTATAAATATCCCATATAAATTGTATTTATACTGCGAGGTTATTTTATGGCAGAAACTAATGTTCCTGAGATTTTTGGTTCCATGGTATTTAATCAGCAGGTGATGAAATCATCCTTGCCGGCAAAAACTTTTGAAGCCTGGAAGCATACAATCAATGATGGTACACCGCTCAACCTAGAGACGGCAAATCAAATTGCAGAAGCAATGAAAGTATGGGCTATTTCCAAGGGAGCAACTCATTATACACACTGGTTTCAGCCACTGACTGGAATTACCGCCGAAAAACACGACTCTTTTATCACTCCTATGCAGGATGGCCGTGTTATAATGACTTTTTCTGGAAAAGAATTAGTTAAAGGTGAGCCTGATGCTTCTTCTTTTCCGAATGGTGGAAAACGTTCAACTTTTGAAGCCCGCGGTTACACAGTCTGGGACCCAACTTCCTATCCTTTTATAAAAGACCATACCCTTTGTATACCTACCGCCTTCTGTTCTTATAACGGAGAAGCTCTTGATAAAAAAACTCCTCTTTTGCGTTCTATGGAAAGTCTGAACGAACAGGCTTTAAGAATCCTTAAGCTTTTTGGCAACGACGCAAAACACGTTACAACGACAATGGGACCTGAACAGGAATACTTTTTGATTGATGAAAAGCTTTACCAGAAACGCAAAGATTTAAAGATGTGCGGTCGAACTCTTTTTGGTGCCCGCCCTGTAAAAGGTCAGGAAATGGATGACCAGTACTTTGCGGCAATCAAACCTCGTGTAATCAAGTATATGGAAGAGCTTAATACAGAACTCTGGAAATTAGGCATTCTTTCTAAAACTGAACATAATGAAGTTGCACCTGCTCAGCATGAAATGGCACCAATTTTTACAACAAGTAATCTTGCTGCTGACCAGAATCAGCTTACAATGGAAATAATGAAAAAAGTTGCCCGCCGCCACGGTCTTATCTGCCTGCTCCATGAAAAACCTTTTGAAGGCGTAAACGGAAGCGGTAAACATAATAACTGGTCAATTGCAACCGACCTTGGTGAAAATCTTTTTGCACCTGGAAAAACCCCACGCGATAATGCTCAGTTCCTTTTGTTTTTGACCGCCGTTATTAAAGCAGTTGATGAAAATCAGGATTTATTGCGCTACTCTGTTGCAAGTGCAGGAAATGACCATCGACTTGGTGCAAACGAAGCGCCACCTGCAATTATTTCTGTTTTTGTTGGTGATGAACTTGATGCTGTTCTTAAAGCAATCAAAAACGGTACCGCTTACGACGGAAAAAAACGAGGAAAAATGACCATTGGGGTTGATGTTCTTCCTCCAATCCCAAAAGATTCTACCGACCGAAACAGAACTTCTCCATTTGCATTTACAGGAAACCGATTTGAGTTCCGTTCTGTCGGAAGTGCCCTTTCTATAAGTGGTCCAAATACAATTCTTAATGCTATTCTTGCAAACTCTTTGTGTGATTTTGCCGATGAACTGGAGAAATCAAAGGATTTTGATGCAGACCTTCAAAAACTCATTAAGCGTGAAATCACAAAGCACTGGCGCATCCTCTTTAATGGAAACGGTTATGGTCAGGAATGGATAGAAGAAGCTGAACGCCGCGGATTAAAAAATTATCGTACAACGCCAAAAGCAATTGAACATTATCTTGATGAAAAAAATATCAAGCTTTTCACCCGCATGGGAATCTACACCCCGGAAGAAATGAAAAGCCACTACGATATCAAACTTGAAAAATACTGTCAGGTTATCAACATTGAATCAAACACAATGCTGGAAATGGTTCACAAGGACATTATCCCTGCAGCCTTTAAATATCTCAACGTTTTAGCTGATACAGAGTTTAAGATGCAGAGAGTTTGTACTATGTGCAATGCTGGATTAAAACTTATGGAGCAGCTGAATACGCTTGTAAATGATTTATCCAACCACGCTGACGCCCTAGCTGCCAAACACGATGAGACACGTCATATTGAAGATTTGATGAAACGTGCTCATGCGTATGCTAAGGTTGTAATCCCAGCCATGGAAGAAGTCCGCTCTATTGCAGATCAGATTGAAAATCTTCTGGGCGATGAATACAAACCTTATCCAAATTACGAAGATTTGTTGTACTCAGTACAGTAGCACCTGATAATTATAGTTTTCCACTTTCTGCCGCACCAGGTAAACCAATGTCCTTGCGGTAGAAAGCATTTTCAAACTTAATTGCAGAAATACCCTGATAAGCTTTTGCCCAGGCTTCCTTGAAAGTAGATCCAAAAGCACTACAAGCCAAGACACGACCTCCGCTGGTCAATAAATCTGCACCACCACGGCGACCAGAAACAGCCCCCGCAATAAATACTTTTGCATCACTTGCTTTAAGAAGCTGCTCGTTTATAGTAATTTCACAGCCTTTTTTGTAGCTTGCAGGATAACCGCCAGAAACAACAACA
>JAILQA010000316.1 GCA_024699205.1 Treponema sp.
CTCAGATTTCTTGTAAGAAGATAAATATAATGTGTTAAACGAACAATCACTTTACCGGCTTCATTGTGCTGCAGAAAGAACTGTTCAGTAAATCGCAAGATATCAAAAATACCTGATATCAGTACAAAAATAACAAGAAGAAAAAAAATCTTATTTGACCGCCCAGTTATTACCTTTCGGAAGATTAATGAAAAAATTAAGAACATCAAAGTAATAACAGCGCAATAATCAAATGTAACAATTCTTATCATGACAACCAGACAACAATAAGGTTATAAAATCTCTACCTATAAAAAGTGTACATCAATAATCCGTATAATGCAAAAAAAAAGTGCTTTCAGTAATCCATATATTTGGATTTTACCGAAAGCACTGTAATTTCTCTTAATAAAAAAAAAGATTACTCTGTAGGGCGCTTTTTAAGACTCTTGCTTTCTGCAATAGCCTGTCCTTCACCAACCTGCTGCTCCATCATAGCGCGAACCTTTAATGGAAGTCCAAACAAAGTGATAAAGCCCTGAGCATCCTTATGATTGTAAAGTTCACCAGTTGTGAAAGAAGCAATAGATTCATTGTAAAGGCTGTATTTAGAGCCAGAACCAGCACCACGAATTGCACCTTTAATCAATTTAACCTTTGCCCAACCTGTAACAGTTTCTTCTGTCTTATCAACAAAAGCCATACAAGCGTCCATCAAGGTTGTGAACCATTTTCCGTCGTAAATCAATTCACCCATGCGAATTGAAATCTGCTGCTTATAATGATAGGTCTCACGGTCAAGACAGATATGCTCCATCATTCTATGGGCGAAATAAAGAATTGCTCCACCCGGAGTTTCGTAAACACCACGACTCTTCATACCTACGCAGCGGTTTTCACAGATATCAACAAGACCAACACCATTGCGACCACCGATTACATTCAATTCGTTGAGCAAATCAAGCGCATTCATTTTTTTGCCGTTTACAGCAACTGGAATACCCTTTTCAAACTCAATTGTAACATATTCGCCCTCATCTGGAGCTTCTTCTGGAACACAGGTATTTTTAAGCATGTGCTTGTAGTTTGGTTCATTTTCAGTTTTTTCAAGCTCAAGACCTTCGTGGCTAAGATGCCAGATGTTCTCATCGCGTGAGTAAGACTGATCTTTTTTCATTGGAACTTCAAGTCCGCGGTCTTCCAGAAACTTAATTTCTGCTTCACGGCTGTCCATATTCCATTTGTCGTCACGCCATGCTGCAATAACCTTGATATCTGGAGCAAAAGCTTTAATTGCAAGCTCAAAACGAACCTGGTCATTTCCTTTTCCAGTTGCACCATGACAAATTGCAACAGCTTTTTCCTGGCGGGCATATTCTACAAGAATCTTTCCAATTAAAGGACGAGCTGTAGAAGTTCCCAAAAGATATTCGTCTTCGTAAACTGCATTTGCTTTAAGAGCTGGCCAAATGTATTCTTCAATATATTCCTGACGAGCATCTACAACATAACAGGCAGCAGCACCAGTTTTTATAGCACGAGCCTTAATTGCAGCCCAGTCATCTCCCTGACCAACATCAATACAAACTGCAATTACATCATAATCATAATTTTCTTTAAGCCATGGAATGATAACAGTTGTATCAAGTCCACCTGAATAAGCCAAAATAACTTTATCTTTTGCCATATAAATCTCCTGACACTACACTACGCTTAAAAAGGGGTGTAAGTCTAAAATTGCATAAATATACAAAAAATATACAACTTCATGCAAAAATATGCAATATTAAGATGGGATTTAGATGTGATTTAGAAGAGAAAATTAATTATCTTCTTCGTTGTCTTTGATAGTTACGCAGCCTAGATAAAGGGGAACGCTGGAAGTATTTGTATAATCATCATTTAAAGATAAGCCGACTGCAAATAGAGGAACATACCAGCGGTTGTCGTCGTCAGAATCTGTGGAAGTAGGATTTTCCTGAACATCAGAATCGCCTTCCTTTGGAACAGCAGATTTTTCATCCTTTCTGTAGCTTGCAAAATTAAAGTTTAATCCGTCTTCATCACGAATAGGCTTTCCGTAAGAAATATCATTTATTCTAACTTCCGCTTCGTATCCGGGAACAACCAGGCCATCACTACCAATATAATCAGTAAGTCTTATCCATACAGTCTGATCACTAGAATCATTATGATCAATAAGTACAGCACCAGAAAGTTTTTCTGCCCTAAGCGGCTTAAAATTGTAGGTAGAGGTTAATCTAGGGGCAGCATTTGCTTTATTATCTGTTGAATTGATAAGATTTGTTATGGAACCAACTTCGGAATCCATTTTTGATTTACTTTTATAGATTTTATAATAGATAGCGGTTCCTAAAAACTTTTTAACTTCAGTATTGTTGTTATTTTCATTTGTTCGGAATGAAAAAAAACAGTTTGAGAACTCTGAATCATAATAGGGAGTATGTATACTATAGCTTGGAGCTTCAACAACATAATATACGTCCAGTCCACAGCCAGAGTTAAATAAAAAAAGACATATACCCATTAAAACAACCTTAAACAAATGCTTTAATTTACTTGTATATGCCTTTTTCATTAAAATATTCAGCAGTGATTACTCTGCTTTTCCTTCAACTTTTAAATCAATAATTCTTGATTTTGCAAGATTTGCCCAGCTGTCATTAGGATTTTTATCATTTAATTCCTGATAAACCTTAACAGCTTCAGCATACTGACCTTTTGTTTTAAGAACTCATGCAATGTTCAGTTATGGACGCCTTCTTGAAACAAAAGGTCAGTATGCTGAAGCTGTTAAG
>JAILQA010000323.1 GCA_024699205.1 Treponema sp.
TGCCGCACAGGAGGCTATATGAAAAAGGTAATAGGAGCTGTATTGGCAGCTTCATTAGTTGCTGGAATGGCATTCGCTGACGTTGCAGTTACACTCAACGCTCGTTTGCGCTCAAACATGTATCACACAGCAAAGAAAAACGGTGGTGCTACATACACTTCTTTGTTTGACCTTGATGGTGGAAAGTATATTCCGGATGACACATTTGGAAGTGATACAGATACCACTGCAGATGCATTTAAACACGGTGGTTCAGGCTCTATGTCTGATACTCTTGCATTCAAGGCATCAAGTGAGTATGCAGGTGTAGTTCTTGAAGCTGCTCCTACAAAGGATACTTTGAATACAGATACATCTTACAGTGGATGGCTGAAATTCGGCGCACTCAAATTTACTTTTGGTACATTTGATAGCCGCTTTGTTAACCGCTATAACAAAACAGCTGGTGAATCAGGTCTTTTGGATTCTGATGACATCGCTAAATACGGTACAGCACTTTTGAGCGCTGACTCAAAGAATGTAATTAAAGATGCTAACAACTTCGCTACAGTTAATGGATCAAAGGTAGAATCTTTGGTAGCTGATTACACAGTAGATGCTGGTGACGGACAGCTCTTGCTCAAAGCAGGTCTTCTTTCTAACGCATACAAAAATCCAGAAGCTGGTGATACAGACAAATCTTACACACGCGCAGGATATGCTTTCGAAGCTGACTACCAGTGTGATGCTGCAAATGTACAGGCTTTGGTAAAACTTCCAAAAGAAAAAGTTACAGTATTCGGTGTATATGCTGATGTAAAAGCTCTTCCACTTCCACTCGCATTTGGTTTCACATATGGAAAGGATAACAATGATTATGCTGTTGGTTCAACTGATGGTGTAAAAGGCACAGCTTATGCAGTTGATGCTCGTGTAGGATATCAGGTATCTGATGAACTCAACGTAGCTTCTGTAATCAAATATGAATCTATTAAACCTGATGGTGGAAAAACAGATACAGCTCTTACAGTTGCAGCTGAAGTTTCTTACATCGTAAACGACCTCGCAACAGTATTTGCTGATGTTGGCTACTACAACTATAACCTCGGTGGCGAAGATGCTTATGCCAAAAAGAGTGTTATCAAGTTCCGCCCAGGTGTTGTACTTACAGCTGGAAAAGATGCTCGTGTAACAGCAGCTCTTCAGTATGACAGCTGGTCTGGCGATGGAAGAACACTTAATAACGAAATGTCTATCCCAGTTATCTTCCGCGTAAAGATGTAAGTATAATCCTTACATAGCGTAAGTAAAAAAGGCCTGCCATCCGGCAGGTCTTTTTTTTGTCTAGTGGGGTACTTCGGTTGTGTGGCGTCCAAGTTTTAAAACCAGAATGCCGGAATGGGGCGGGATTGAAAAAATTGCTCTGTGGGACGCAGGGAAAACAAATTAAGGGGACCCCTGCTGAAATTGCATTGGCGATAGCCACTGTGTTTTAGCAGTAAGCAGGGAGATTCCTTGATTTTTTTCCCGTTGCTGGAACCCGCAGAGCAGTTTTTAAGCACGCACCATGAAAAGTATTCTGTTTTTGAAGCTATCAGCATAAAGAAACATAGCAGATTTTTGCGATATGGTAATGACAAGAGCGCATATCATTCCGAGTCATTTGTAGCATCGTTATGAATGGATGCAATGGGCTCCTGCAATCTATTGACAAATCCTGTCTAAACTGCAACAGAAGTGTCTTTTACAATTTCCTTAACCTGCTCAAGCGGCATATTAAGTGATTTTGCAATTAGTTCTAAAGAAGCTCCATTTGCAAAAAAAACTACGTGCAGCTTCTATAGCTTTTTCTTCGCGACCTTCTTTCTTTGCAGCTCTTGTTATATCTCTGTCATGTAAATTCATGGCGGTTTATGCTCCTGTGCGCGAGCACAAATTTTAATAATTTCCTATATGCAAACGGAGCGAAGCTCCGTATTCACTCCTGAATCTGTCGTTATCCCTTGATTTTTTCTACAAGTGCTGAAAGCCTGTTTGAAAATTCATCTTTGGCCGGTTCGTTGGTATGTATGAAATGTAAAAAATCCCGGATACGCTCATTTTTTTCAGCCTTGTAGGCACTTGCATTACGGAATCTATAAAAAATCACGATTATGATTTTTTATAGATTCCTGCGAGTTTTAAGTTGCAATAAATATGCAACTTAAAACATCGTGATTGCATAGTTGTCTCAAAAAATACAGTAATATTTTAGATTTGTATTATAGATTGCCTTGAGAGATTTGTCATTCAAATTTACATGCGGATTTTCGTGGCAGATATTCGAAAAAGTATAGCAGGGCAGGCCGAAATGTTTTTTCATTTTCGTCTTGGAAAGGGTCATATTTGCAGATAAAAAGAATGTAGCTGTCTTTTAATGACGGGTAGTTTTCTCCTTTCATCAGTGCGTCTATATCAATCATACTTTGATAATAGCGCGTGCGTTTTCCGAGAGCTTCCTGCGGGTAAGACTGAATTTCAACATCGATAATCTTATCTTCGTCTTTTAAATATACATCGAGCCGCACACCCTTGGTTGTATAATAAGGTGCGATGGTTTTTACAAGTTCAGGATACTCGATGTGCTTTACGCTCACATGTAAAAGCCGTTCGACAAGTTCAGTACAGATCTCAGGATCACGCAGAACTTCCTGAAACATTCCGTAGTCCGTAAAGGTAAGTTCATCAACAGTTTTTGTTCTGTAAATTGGATCCATAGACTTCTCCAGTAATTAATAAGTTCTTACCATATTTATTGTCGCGGAAATGAAAAACGTGAAACTTTTGGGGAAAATTATTGGAAAAATCCGGAATTTCTGAGTCGAGCTCAAAATGACAGGAAATTCGTCAACCCGGATCGATTCCGAGCGTAGCTACTAGCGAGTCCGGGATGATATAGCTGTTTGCGCTTTGTTTAAGTACATTTAAAAAAAAGCGCGGAGGAAACGGCAGACGGTTTTAGGTTATGCGTTGTGCTACACTGTGTGCCGGCTCGCCAGAACGTTCGCCAAGACTATTTTGGAGATATTAAGTATCCGGAGGACAATTCAGTGCTACATGTTGACAAAGTGTTAGCGGCTTCTGAACGATACGAGTATTTTACTTAGGCTACATGGCTATTTGCTTTTTTTTTACGAATGGACAGCTGGTTCATGCTCTCTGGCGAGCCAGCTTTCTTCTTACTTTAGTAAATGATTAAATTTTGCCAGATTTTTTTATATGTTAATGATGTTTCTTGGTTTTTAGATATAACCAATGAATTTTGGATTTAAAATAAAAAAGGTTCATCTGATGATGAACTTAATCATTGAGACTGACACGATTCGCCGCGACGGTCGCTTCCATCCATAGTAACTTCCTCTGCGGCCCCTGCGTTCGCTAAATTGCTCAAGGTGTTCGCAATTTTGAAACCGCTCACTCCGTTTTTAATCGTGATTTTATTCAAAACATAGTATTTAAAAATAAAAAAGTCCGTCATCTCTGACGAACTTAAGTTTGAGACTGACACGATTCGAACGTGCGACCCCCACCTCCGCAGAACAGTCTCAAGTCTATAATTTCGCAAAAAGCGAGTTATTTTGCGTCACTTTATAGTGCTATTGTATTACATTACATAGAATTAGTCAAATTGAATTATATAGAGGAATTTTGAGTTATTTTGACTTTCAGACTCCTTTTTATCAGCCTTTTCCTCATTTAGCTTTCATTTCAGTTGAGCATTCTTTTTACAAAAGCCGCCAAATGTCAGCATCACGCAGTAATACATGGTTTAAAATAAAATGCCGTCCACTAATATCGCACCTGAAAACTGCGGGCACGCAAAAGCGTTCCCCCTTTCCCCCGCCGCGGGGCATCCCCCTTTCCCCTTTCGTAAAAAACTAGGAATGGTATTAAACCGCTCTTGGGGGCAAGGTGGCACCCTTTTGCTCAACATTCCAGTTGTCCCGCAGTTTTCAGGTACTCACTCCTCGTGCAACGGCGGCTTTTTCGGGAAAACTTCCCGCGGCCTGTCTGATATATGCCTCATTCATACCACCACAAGGGTGGCACTCATTCGGCAGCCCGGCACTCTGGTCGCGCGTCCTTGCGCTCCCGCCGTGCCGCATTATTCGACAACCTTTAATGCATATGCTCCGTATACTGAAATCCAAAATATACCAACGTTCCGTTCAGCCAACTTAAAAACATGCGATGTCGTCCGCTCCGCGTCCAACAACGCTTAGATTTACAAGCAGGCTTCACTCCGCTACATGATAATTTCTGACGATGTGTAGTATAATAAAACCATGAGTGATGAATACGACGAAGGAATTAACGAATACAAAAACGGATACGATTTCTACAAAGATTCAGCAAAAAATCAAATCTGGCAAGTAGAAACTTACGGCAAAGGAGGTCCATATCTTTTCAGCTTTGACCAAAAAACAATCTTCAATTTCTGGACTGATTATCCTGAAAAACTGTCACCTGAACAAATCGAAATTTTCAAGAAAGAAAACCCTGTCTTAGCTGAGCTAAAACCATAATTGAAAATTCGGGGGGAGCGTGTGCAACTCTCAAATGTAACCTTTGCCAGTTCGGGCTGTGCAATCAAACAAACTATTGACATAATACAATGATGGGCTAAACTATTTTATACTAACATCACTTGTCTTGAAAATCGCAAAATTATATAGGAGTAAGGTATGGAAATATTAATTGATATAATTGGTGCGATAATAAGCATTGCTATAGTTTCATATGTGTGGCACAAAGACCAAGTTAGACTAAAAAAATTAAAAGAAGAAGATCCAGATTTCGAATATATTTATACTAATCCTTGGGGTGGCTTTTAATAATAAATTCTACAGTGGGAGCGCGCGCAGCTCCTCAGGCTTTAAGCATCTGGAAAAATGCAGATAAAAAGTTTCAAATACATAAATAAAATTTTAAAGTACAGTTCAAAAGTACACTAATATTAATATATATATATTATATTTTTCTTTTTTTATTTCTTTTTTTAAAAAAAAGTGTACTAAAGAAAATATATACAATATAGAAGAAATCAAAATATGGTCATTGGTATTCAAAATCAATTAAACCATAGTCAAAGCAAAAACTCACAAAAAAATGCCTACTGTACTGATTTGTACTGTTTAGAATAAAAATCTGAACTGTCTGATGCTTTTCAGGCAATAAATTCAAGATAAAACCCCTGTTTTTACTTCATTTTCGTAAAAAGTACACATTATCTATTCTTAAAAAAAATAGGGGCACGGGGAAATAAAAAAAATATAATATCTATCACAATTTGATAGTACTAATGTAATATAATATGATTATGAACAATAGATTAGATTACATTGCCATAGATTTTGAAACCGCAAATTATTGTAAAAATAGTGCCTGCTCAGTTGGTCTTGTCCGTTTTATTGACGGCAAAGAAACTGATTCATGTTACTCTTTAATTCATCCTGCAAAGATGTACTTTATTCCAGAATGGACAAGAGATATACATCATATTTCTTATGATGATGTTCGTAACAAGCCGTATTTCCCTGAAGTATGGGATACAATTGTTATGCCGTTTATCAAACAGACTCCTGATATTCCGCTTGTAGCCCATAACGGAAATACCTTTGATATACCAGTTATTCAGAATTGCTGTAACTACTATGATATGGAATTGCCAAAGCTTGAATACTTTGACTCCCTTACTGTTGCGCGCAAGACCTGGCCGGAACTTGAAAATCATAAACTTACACAGCTAGGAGAATATTTAGGAATAAAATATCTGGCACATGATGCTTTGGAAGATTCGAGAACCTGTGGAAAGATCATCAGTTTTGCTGCAAATAAATGGAAAGTAAATTCGATAGAAGAATTACTCAAAGCCTGTAATACCAATATAAGGAGTTTTTAATGAAAAACTGTTCATTTCCATCCGTGGGAATATGGTGGTATTATTATGACGAAATTCTTTTTGCAGCCCCAATAGAAGTTGAAAAAGGCCTTCAATACGGCGACTGTGTTACAGGCCTTTCTGACCATGCAGATTTTTGGGATAAGTTGGAATCCGTAGGAGAATTAAATAAGCTTCCTCCCTTGCTTCGCTCTGAATACTTTTATATTCCTCGAGGCCGAGTGGTTTTCCATAAAGATACCGGCAGATATACAATATTACATGGCGGCCTAAAAAAACGTGAACTTAATAAAATCCGCAAATTTTTCTGTCTGCCAAAAAACCTTACTGATTACGATACCGATTTCCATTATACATTAAAACCTGACCTATAACTTATTTTATTGAAGAATTTCTATCAGAAAATGATAGCGCTTTTGAAATACCATGTTATACTATGAGTATGAGTAGAAAACTTTCCGAAGAAGAAAAACGACAGAACCGATTACAAAGAGAAGAAAGACAACTTCAAAAAGATTTATCTCGAAAACTTGACGAACGCTCTTATGAAATGCTACGGATCCTAAGAGATGCTAAAAATCATCCTGAAGTAAAATACAATTCAAAATATTTTGCAAAATATTTCAAAACTTCAGAGCCTACAATTTTTAGAGTTGTACAATCATTACGCGAAATGAACCTTCTCGAAGAAAAACAGATACATGGAAGTTATGCAATAAAAGCCTCTTTCGAAGATGATTTTTATTCAGACGAAACTAAAAAGAATATTGCATTGGTGGCCAGTTTGCGAGGACTATTACAGCAATATAAGGACACACCTTTGTTTGAAA
>JAILQA010000324.1 GCA_024699205.1 Treponema sp.
TAACATTTTCATGTATTCATCGTTACAAAATAAAATTGAAACTTCTTCGCCATCAAAAGAAAGCTCTTTCATTGCCTTTGAAACAAAAGCTTCTACATTATCAAACCACTCAGGTTCAGTAAGCTCTTCCTGCATACTTACGAATATTCTGTTCATTTAGCTATAATCCTTGAAATTATTTTTTATTATCAGGATCCTGCTGATTCTGATACTTTATTCTATTATGATAATACCCGGTTAGCAAGCGCACAAATGATTCTTTTATCTTAGAAACATCGCGATAAGTTAATCCACAGTTATCCAGTTGCTTATCTTCTACCTTCTGATTAACAAGCATAGTAATAAACTTTTCCAGACGTTGGGAAGTTGGATTATCCAGAGTTTTACAAGCCGCTTCAACAGTATCCGCAAGCATTACAACACCAGATTCTTTTGTCGTAGGAGAAGTTCCAGGATATGCAAAATCTTCAGGATTAAGGGTTGGATCCTTGTCTTTTGCCAGATTATAAAAATATGAAATTACACTGTTTCCGTGATGTTCAGCAATAATATCTATTACAGCCTGAGGAAGATGAAGCTGATGAGCCTTTTCTACACCCTTTTTAACGTGGCTGCGGATAATTGAAGCAGAAAGAGTCGGGTTTAAATCATTATGCTTATTTTCCCGGTTGAACTGATTTTCCACAAAGTATTCGCTCTGTTCTATTTTTCCAATATCGTGATAGTAGCCTCCTACTCTTGCTAAAAGTGCATTTGCCCCGATTTCGCGACAGGCACTTTCTGCAAGTTGGGAAACCATCATAGAATGATTGTAAGTTCCGTTTGCCTGAATTTGCATCGTCTTTAAGATTGGACTGTTTGTATCACTTAAATCCATAAGACGGAAAACAGAAGCTGTATTAAGCATGTATTCAAGAGGTGTCAAAAGTCCCAGGGTCATTACACCAGACAAGAAACCATTTGCAACAACACCAAGGAAAATCTTAAGCATATCCCCTATCTGCCCATTGAAAATAACCGTCAGAATCAGAAGAATAATAAAATCACATACAGCAAGAACAATAGAAGCAAACACCAGATCCAGACGGTGATTAATTTTTCTGATAATTGCATAGGCACTTATATTTGTAAAAAGCACATAAAGGAAAGGAATAAGTTCCCAATTAGAAGCACACAAAACCCCAAGTGCAGAAATCACAGAAAAGATAATTGCAGAAGTCTGTCCAAACAAAATTGTAATTAAAAGAACACAAATGCTTCCTGGAATTAAAATACAGATTGAATACGGACTATTAAAAAATCCAATTTTTTTACAAAAAGCTGTAACACTGTATAAAATCAAAAAACAGACTACCTGAGTTACTGGTTCCCGTAATTTAAGTTTTCTTTCGGTTACTAAAAAACTGAACAGAAGATACCATACAATAGCAAGAACAAGAAAGAATAATTCTGAATTGGCAAAGGCCCTGTAATCAATATAAACAGGAGAATCAGACATCTTCTTTAATTTTGCATAGCCTTCTTCTGTAATAGGAAAACCTTTTTTTATGATTTTTTCACCATCTTCAATTGCAACCGGATCCAGTTCATCAGGGGCAAAAGATTTAGAGGCAACAATAGTTCTGTCAGCTATCTGCCCTATTTCATAATCAGCAATAGAATAATTTGCAACAGAATCTGATGTACTTACCCTTAAAAAATTAAGCGCAGATATACAAAGATATCCTACAAGCAATAAAATTAAAAATGGATAATTTGACTTTATATATTCTCCAATCAAATTAAACAATCGCTTTTCATTTTCATCTTTACTTTTTGTAGAATTAGTTTTCTTTGCCATGTTCATAAGCCCTTACTATTTTTTTTACAAGACTGTTTCTCACTACATCTTCTGCAGTAAGTTCCATAAAACCTATATCTTCTATTTTACTGCAGTGGAAACTGCTGTGTGCCCGCCGGCATATACTGTTCCCGCAGCCTTACTGCCTTCTATGCAATCCCTTACTATTTCTTTTAAGCGCTTTTCTTC
>JAILQA010000336.1 GCA_024699205.1 Treponema sp.
TATATCTGCCCGTGTATTGCACAAAAGCTTGAAACCAAAAATGCTGATGGAATTGATTTTACAATTACCTACAACACTTTTATGAAAAAAGTACGTCAGCAGGATATTTCTTCTTTTAATGGAACTTTTGATGAAACTCCTATAAAAGCAAAGAGCCGAGTTTCTTTTCATGGTAATTTTAAGGAAGAAGTTGCACAGTTTTTCCCTCCAAATACAAACTTTGTTAGTATGGAAGGACATTCCAAGGATATTTTCTCACTTTTAATAAATCAAAGATATTCGCAGAATCCGCTTTCGCAGCCATATTTGGTTGATCTCCTTTCCTGTAAAAATGGATGTCATGCTGGTTCGGGTACAGAAAAAGAATATCTTAACATGGAAGAGTTGTATTTAAAATATATACAACAGTCGCATGACAAGAAAAAAGATGAAAAAGAGAAATCTTACGAGGAAAAATGGCAGGAAACCTGTGAACTCTTTAGTAATCTGGAAGTTCATGATTTTGATGCTAATATTCCTGATCTTTATAAACAGCAGTTTACTCTTTCAGAAGAAGTTTATAATGAGATGTTCGGTATTCTTTTAAAGGATACACAGGCAAAACGTCATATCGACTGCGGCTCCTGCGGTTATAAATCCTGCTACGAAATGGCAAAAGCAATTGCCTATGGTCAGAATAAAAAAGAAAACTGTATTCATTATAAGAACGACCAGATGTTCATAAACTTTTTTACGGATGTTCAGACGGGGCTTTTAAACGTAACATCCTTTATGAAAAATGCAAATGAACTGTTTAATAAAAATCCAGATAAGAGTTATGTAATTTTCCATGGTGATATAAACAGATTTAAGGTTGTTAATAATTTATACGGCTATCTTACTGGTAATGAAGTATTAAAAATAGTTGCTGCTTCATTAAAAAATGCAGTTGGTAAGGATGGACTTTGTGCCCGTTTAGGTGGCGGTACCTTCTGTATCTGCATGGAAAATCTGGAAGACAATATAAAACGTATTCTTGATATTACCAATTTTGATTGTAAAAATCTTGGAATTGAGTTCCCTATTACCATGCGTTTTGGTGTTTATGCTTCTAACGATACAAATATGGAACTTACAGAAATGATGAACTGTGCAACGCTTTGTATGGATGTTAACATTTCTACTTTCCAGAATACTTTTACCTTCTATAATGATACTTACCGAAAAAGCAAGCTTCAGGAAGTTGAAATTACATCAAAATTACAAAAAGCGCTGGATAATCATGAGTTTTCAATCTGGTTTCAGCCGCAGTATAAATCAAACTCTGGTGAACTTATTGGCGCAGAAGTTTTGTGCCGATGGAACAATCAAAATGGTAAGGTAATTTTCCCCGAAGTTTTTATTCCTATTGCCGAAAAGAACGGATTTATTAAAAAAATCGATATGGAAGTTTGGAAAATGGCTTTTTCCACTATGGGCAGATGGATTAAAAATGATGTAAGACTGCTGCCAATTTCCATAAATATTTCTAGAATTAGTCTTGAAAACGATAATTTTATTTATAATATCATGAATCTTGCCAGAGATTACGATGTTCCACCTAGATTGATTCATTTTGAAATCACCGAAACTGCCTATATGGATAATCCCCAGAATATGATTAACCGAATCAACAAGTTAAGGAATCTGGGATATAAAATTGCAATGGACGATTTTGGAAGCGGTTATTCTTCACTGAATACCCTTAAAGATATGCCTATTGATATCCTTAAACTTGATATGGGATTTTTGAAGGAACAATCCAATATGGATAAGGGAGGAAAAATAATTTCTTCTCTTGCCCAAATGGCTCAGAATCTGGGTTATGAAACAATTGCTGAAGGTGTTGAAACTCAGGAACAGGCTTACTTTCTAAAAGGAATTGGTATTGATGTAATTCAGGGCTTCTTATATTCAAAGCCAATCCAGGAAAGTAAATATCTTGAACTTTTGTCCAGTCAGCAGAAGGTTGTTGAAGTTGAAACTAAAGAAACAGAACAATTCCAGGAAATCAATAACTTTTATAATGTAAACTCAAACGAAAGCTTCATTTTTGATAAGTTTTTTGGACCGGCAGCTATTTTTGACTTTAATCAAAAAAATAATAAGCTTCAGCTTTTGAGGGTAAATCAAAAGGCTCTTAAAATCTGTGGTCTTACAAACATTTCGAACGGAAGATTGCTGCGATTTTTAAAGAATTTTTCTTCTAAAGAATCAAAAGAGATTTTTATTGAAAC
>JAILQA010000355.1 GCA_024699205.1 Treponema sp.
GCGATTTTCGCCATCATTTCATAAATATCGCTTGCAGAATGGCCCGTAGCCAAAAGAACTGCATCGCCGGTAAATGTATGAGTTTCACCATTTTTTACATTTTTGCTTTCTACGCCGATAACTTGTTTATTCTCAATTTTAAGATTTGTAACACGTTCATCAAAATAAAACTCTCCGCCAAGCTCAATAATTTTATTGCGCATAGCGTTTATTATCTGAGGGAGGCGGTCCGTACCAATGTGCGGGTGCGCATCGGTTAAAATCTTTTCATCTGCTCCAAAATAATTAAAAATACGAAGAATGCTGCTTATATCGCCACGTTTATTACTTCGGGTATAAAGTTTTCCATCAGAAAAAGTTCCTGCCCCACCCTCGCCAAAACAATAGTTAGAATCTGCATTTACAAGGCCTTGTCTGCTGATTTGGGCAATATCTATTTTTCGCTGTTTTGTTTGAGAACCTCGTTCTATAATTACAGGTTTTATTCCAGACTCAAGAAGTTTAAGAGCTCCAAAAAGTCCTGCAGGCCCCGCTCCCACAATAATAACTTTTGATTCAGACGTATCTGCTTTTTTCCATTCGGGAACTTTTCCTTCATTTTCAGAAGGCTTTTCATCAATATAAATTTTATAGCGAAGATGTAATTTTAGCTGACCATGTCTTGCATCAATTGATTTTTTTACAAAAACCTTTTCAAATTGTTGAGTATTTATATTATTTTTTTTGAGTTCTTTACGAATAAGATTTTCATGTAAAGCCAGATTTTTTTCATCTTTGGCTTCGACTGTAACTGTAATTTCTTTAACCATTGAAAGCAATTATAATAGATTGCAGGCAAAAAAAAAAGTTCTCAGACTGTAGACTCTCCAACCTAACAGCCCAAGAACTCTCTCACCGAATGTAAACCGGCTCTCCGAACGATAAAACTCTCTCTAAAGCAACGCTCTAGTATATATAATTTATTTAATTTCAATATCATAACTTTTTTCAATCACTTTTTAACTTTAATGTAACTTTAATTTATGGGTTAAACATACAGTGAAAAAAGCTTATAGTCAATCGTTTTTTTTCAAAATAACCATGGTTAGAACAAAAATAACCACGGTTATTTAAAATATTACTGTGGTCATTTTTTAAAAATGAGTATGTGCTCTTTTGATACTAATCTGTGCTGATTCGGTACTGTTAAAAGAGTACGAAAATGACAGATTTGTTTATAGGATAGACTTAAAAAACTGCTGAAGACGTTCGCTTTTTGGGTGCTGGAAGATTTCTTCAGGGCTTCCTTCTTCTTCAATATAGCCGTTATTCATAAAAAGAACGCGGTCTGCAACTTCACGGGCAAATCCCATTTCGTGAGTTACAACAGCCATTGTCATTCCTTCTTTTGCAAGATCCTTCATAACCTCTAAAACTTCGCCTACCATTTCTGGATCGAGAGCTGATGTTGGTTCATCGAATAGCATTACATCAGGATGCATTGCAAGAGAGCGAACAATAGCAATGCGCTGTTTTTGTCCACCAGAAAGAGTCGAAGGATAAACATTTGCCTTGTCTGGAAGGCCTATTCTTTCAAGAAGCTGCATAGCTTCGGCTTTAGCTTCTTCTTCAGTTTTTAATTTGAGTGTAACTGGAGCAAGTGTGATATTCTGTAAAACAGTAAGATGTGGAAAAAGATTAAAATGCTGAAAAACCATACCCATTTTCTGGCGACAAAGATCGAGGTTTGTTTTTGGATCTGTTAAATCGTTTCCTTCAAAAAGGATTTTTCCGCCATCAGGAGTTTCAAGTCTGTTTAAGCAACGTAAAAATGTACTTTTTCCAGAACCAGAAGGTCCAATTATTACAATTTTTTCACCTTTTTCTATTTTAATAGAAACATCTTTTAAGACATTAAGTTTTCCAAAACTTATTTTGAGATTACTAACTTCTATCACTTTTTGCCATCCTTTTTTCGAGTAAACCGAAAAGCTTTGTTAGTCCTACTGTAAGAACAAGGTAAATTGCGGCACATGTCAGGAGAGGTATCCAGGCATTATAGGTTGCATTACGAATCATATCTCCGGCCTTTGTCATATCCATTACGGCAATAAAACTTGCAACAGAAGTTTCCTTAATCAAAACAATAAATTCACTTGTGTATGTTGGAAGAACTGCTTTTACAGCCTGAGGAAGAACAATCTTAAAAACAGTCTGCCACTGGCTTAATCCAAGAGAACGGCCGGCTTCAGTCTGACCCGGGTCTATTCCCTGAATACCTGCACGGAAAATCTCGGTACAATAAGCTCCTGAGTTAAATCCATAAGCAAGAATTGCAACTAAAAGGCGATTTAATCCTAATGGTGCAAAAATTACAAAGTAGAAAATCATGAGCTGAGTTGCAAGAGGTATACCACGCAAAACTGTGGTATATAATTCTGCAATACCTTTGAGAATCTTATTTCCAGAAACTTTCATCAGGGCAAGAATAAAACCAAGTACAGTTCCTATTAAAATAGCACAGATTGCGATTAAAATTGTGATACCGAGACCATTTAGAATCAGCATATACCTTTGACCGGCAATCATTGTGTCATAAAACGATTGAATCATAAAACCTCAGTTAAAAAATAATATTCCCGCAAATTACTGCGGGAATGATAAACAACCGCCAAGTCGGCAGGCACAGCCTGTCTCTTAGCCGTTTTTTCCGATAATCCTAAAAACGACCCGCCGTCGCAGCTCGTTTTTAGCAGATTTTCGATTACTGTCTTATTTACGAACGATAATAACCTGTTCAGACTCAAAATATGTCTGAGAGAAATCTACGTTCTTTTTGCGTTCCTCATTTACAGACATACCAGCTGCAATGAAATCAATTGTTCCAGACTGCAAAGCAGGAATAAGGCTATCAAATGCCATATCAACAACTTCAAGCTTCATATCTGCATTCTTTGCAATTTTCTGTCCCATTGTAATATCAAAACCAACGATATTTTTTCCTTCTACATATTCAAATGGAGGGAAAGCTGCATTTGTACCAAGTTTCAAAACTTTTGAACCTGTTAAAGTTTCAGATTCTGGAATCTTAATGTTTCCGTCTGCTGGCATAAATGCATTGATAAGTGCTTCTCTTTCGCCGTTTGACTGCATAGCAGTAATTGTTGAATCAATTACAGAAAGGAGTTTAGCATTACCTTTTTTAACAGCAATTGCATAAGCTTCTTTATTATTTGCAAATTCTGGATCGTGAATAAGTTTAAGATCTGAGTTGCGGGCAACAATTTCTTTTGCTGGAAGTTCATCAAGAATTACAGCATCAATTGCACGATTCTTAAGATCCAGAGCAGCGTCCATACCTGTTTTGAAAGATGAAAGCTGAACATTAGCTACATTTTCCTGTACCCAGGCTTCTCCTGTAGTACCAGCCTGAACACCAATTTTCTTTCCTGCAAGGTCTGCAACGGAATTAATTTCTACCTTTGATTTAGAGCATCCTGTGAATGCGAGTGTTACAGCGAGAGCTGCAAATAGAATATTTATTTTTTTCATATAAACACCTCAATGTTAATATACAAAATTTTGTATAAATATTCAATATTTTTGCATATAGATTCATTAATTTTTGCTTTTAAGACCGCATATTTTATTTCCATTTTCAGCAAGAATAACTGCACCAAAAATCAAAAGACAACCAAAAGCCATTCTAAGGGAAAGGGATTCATGCAGGAAAATTGTACTGAATATAACTCCAAATACAGATTCAAAGCTTAAAAACAAAGATGCCAGAGAAGACTGAACGTATTTTAAGCCTATATTCTGTAGACTGAAACAAAGCATAGAACTTAAAAGACCAAGATAAAGCATTGAACCTACAACTTTTATATTCTGCAAGTTTTCAAGCGGAAAAGGACCATCGGCAAAAGGAGCTGTAAGCCAGCCAAAGAGCCCTGCAAAAAAGAATTGCAGCATTGTAATTATGATTACATCACAAGATTCTTTGTTACACTTTTCTGTCCACAGAATATGAAGGGCATAAAATAAGCCGCAGATAAGGGTAAGTACATCTCCGCGATTAAAAGAACTTGCCTGACCACTGCCAGAAAAATCATTTCCTCCAAGAGCAAGAAGTCCTATTCCAGCAAGAGACATAATAGCGGCAATAAAAACATAAAAGGCAGGTCGTTTTTTATAAAGAGGCCAGCTGATTATAGGAATAAGAATTACATAAACGGTTGTTAGAAAAGCATTTTTACCTGCAGTTGTATAAAAACAGCCTACAGTCTGCACGATATAACCTGCATAAAGAAAAAAGCCTGTTACAGCGCCCATAATAAGATGCTTTTTATCGATTAATTTGATTTTCTTAAAAAAGATAAGACCAAGTCCAAGAGCTGCAATTGAAAAGCGGATTGCAACCATATAAAACGAGCCGATATAATCAAGACTATCTTTTACTACAACAAAAGCAAAGCCCCAGATTGCAGCGGTAAGCAAAAGCCCCGCACTAGCGAGTAAAGAAGTAAACTTAGAATTCATATGATGGGTATACAGGAAAAAAATACCCCGGTCAAGCCGGGGTATTTCAAAGGAATGGCCCGCTATCGCAGCCCATTTTTTTATGGTTATTCGATTTTAAGTTTATTTTACCTCTACTTTTTTAAGGTGCCAGATGTCGCGAACGTAATCTTCGATTGTACGGTCACTTGAGAACTTGCCGGCATTGGCAATGTTCTTGAGAGCCATCTTAGCCCAGCCCTTCTTATCCTGATAAGCCTCTGCGATTCGCTCGCGGGCCTTGCAGTATGAATCGAAGTCTGCAAGAACGTAGTAAACATCAGGGCGCTGACCTTCTACACCGTAAATCAGAGAATCATGAAGTTCCTTGAAAAGTTGATGTGTAGGATCATAAGTTCCGTCAACAAGCTGTTCAACAACCTTAGAAAGAGCAGGATTGCGATCAAGATATTCCTGTGGATTATATGAGTGTTCTGCTTCCATCTTCTTGATTTCTTCTGTCAAAAGACCGAATACAAAACCGTTTTCTTTTCCAGCTTCTTCAAAAATCTCGATGTTAGCGCCATCCATAGTTCCAAGTGTCAAAGCTCCGTTGAGCATAAACTTCATGTTTGAAGTTCCTGAAGCTTCGAGGCCTGCTGTAGAAATCTGCTCAGAAACATCTGCTGCAGGGAAGATTTTTTCTGCAACAGAAACGCGATAATTTTCTACAAATACAACACGAATCTTTCCGCGCACGCGGCGGTCGTTGTTGATTCTCTCTGCAACAGTATTAATCAATTTGATGATTGATTTTGCACGGCGATAACCAGAAGCAGCTTTTGCACCAAAAATAAAAGTACGTGCAGGAGGATTATAATTTGGATCTTCTACAAGACGATTATAAATGTACATTACGTGCAGAATATTCAAAAGCTGGCGTTTGTACTCATGGAGACGTTTTACCTGAACATCAAAAATGCTTTCAGGATCAAGGAACTCGTTCTGAGCGTGCTTGAGATAATCTGCAAGAGCCTGCTTGTTTTCTGTTTTGATTTTGATAAGCTCATCAATTGAAGCATCATCATCAATATACTTTTCAAGACCTTTAAGCTGAGTCAAATCTTTTTCCCAGCCGTGTCCAATTCTGTCTGTAATAAACTTTGCAAGAGCTGGGTTTGCATTCAAAAGCCAGCGGCGCTGTGTAATACCGTTTGTCTTGTTATTGAACTTTT
>JAILQA010000454.1 GCA_024699205.1 Treponema sp.
TAATAGATTTTTTATTCGGGCGTAGCGGGGGAGCGCAAGCTAAAGCACACTGCAGAATTTTTTTAAGAATTTTTTGATTCTAAGATGAATGCTTTTTCATTTCTTCCAATAATGCTATTACAGATTTTCGGTCATTTTCGGAAAGTTTAATAAATATTGATAGAAATTTTCCTGCTAAGTCTGATTTTTGTAATTCTGATTTGTTTTTACGACCTTCAACAAGTTCTTCTACTGTCGTATTCAAAACATGAGCAATTTTTACAGCAGAGTCAATGTTTGGAAGTGCGTCGTGATTATTTATATAATTGCGCAAAGTATTTACACTTATTCCTGTTTTTTCAGAAAGCTTCCCAGGTCCAATTGATGATATTATTGTTAATATCCTTACTATTGCAAGTGCTTCAGCAAGTCATAAATCACAGTAATTGTGTCATTCCTAAAAGTAAAAAAAATCTAGTCATACTTTGACTGGATTTTTTTATGGAAAAAGGTATCTTTTTATGCTACAATATAAAGTAACACGCAGATAGGAGGTTGTTATGACTTATGATACGATGGTTGAACAAATAAAGAATGTTCCTCAAGAATGTCTTGTTGATATTGAAAACTATATTCAGTTTGTCTTATATCGATATAATAGGAATGTAGAAACTGAAAAAACTCCTAATCTTTCAAAACACTTTGGCTCGGTAAATTTCAAAAAAGATGCTCTTTCATTTCAAAAGGAAATAAGAAATGAATGGAACTGACTTTTTAGCTGATACAAATGCTTTAATCTATCTTCTGGACGGTAATTCATGCATGAGTCCATTTTTGCAGAATAAACTGGCATTTTCAGTTATATCAGAAATGGAACTCTTGTCTTTCTCTGGAATAACAGCTGAAGAAGAAACCAATATAAAATCCCTCTTACTTGATTGTAAAGAAATTTCTCTTACAAATGAAATAAAAGAAAAAACAATTGAAATTCGTAAAACATATAGAATAAAACTTCCTGATGCTATAGTCGCAGCTTCCGCAATTGTAAATAATTTACCCCTCATTACTGCAGATAAAGGTTTTAATCAAATAGAAGAACTAGATTTAAATCTAATTGTTCCAATTATGTAAACAGAACCTAACATAATTTTCAAATCCGACATACATTCAAGTTGCCTGTGGCTTAAAATATTGTTACACGGACGCCCACACTGGGGGTTTCTTAGCTATGTAATATTCTTTTTATTTTTTTACATTAGGCAAAATGTTTCATTTTCTCTCCGCAATTATATTGGAGAATCGCAGTCAAACCTAGTCTCATTTCCCAAAATATTGTAAAATTCAAACTCAAGGATTTCCGTACACACAAGGATTCCCTGCCACAAAATCCACAAATTTAAAAAAACGAGGTCAAAATTGCAAAAATTGGATTTAAATATCTACAGAAACAGAAAGGTCAGCACTTTATTTGGATTTATTGATTTCAGCTATGCGTATTTTTTAATAAGATTACTTGCCGGACTTTTTAAGACAATCAAAATCAACAGGTCATTGAATGTTACCTGGCTGCCGCAGGTTTTTGCAGTATTACAGATTGGTCTGATTCTAAGTATTTTTGTTTCTACAGTCCTTTATTTTTCAAATAAGATTGCGGCCTATTATATGTACTTTGGGCAGATAATTTTACGATTTGTGTTTGCAATGCCATCGCTTGGACTTCTTTTAAAAATTAATTATTTTGTAAAAAACGTTACTTTCCAGAGAATCCTTTTGAAATTCTGCCTTGTTCTTGATTTTGTGCGCTTAGTTTTTACGATAATCATCATTAAGAAAAGTATAAGTGAAGCTAAAGAAAAAACAAAATCCCAAGAATAAGCAAGAGGGGAATGACGGCTTCCCCTCTTAATTTACGAATCTTTTATTTTACAAACTCTTTTTTCAAGAAGTCAAGGTCGAGTTCTGGATACAAAACGTGTGCACCAAGAAGTTTGTTTACGCGTGCTCGGGCAGCTGCAACTGCATCTTCAGAAATCTCAATCTTACCTTTAGCTGGTTTGCCTTCTTTTGTAAGACCAGGCTTTGTGTTTTTGAGAACATAATCGATGATGTCAGCAACTTCCTTCATGTCTGCTTCGTTCATGCCCAAAGTTGTAAGACCCGGTGTACCAATGCGGATTCCGCTTGTCCACCAGGCACCGTTTTTGTCGTAAGGAAGGGCGTTTGCATTTGCAGTAACACCGCATTTAAACAAAGCTGCTTCTGCCTGTTTTCCAGTAAGTCCGTAGCCAGTAACGTCAACCAGCATAAGATGATTGTCAGTTCCACCTGTCTGGAGTGGCATTCCATGTTCTTTACAACCTTCTGCAAGTGCCTGGGCATTTTTTACAACCTGCTGAGCCCAAGCCTGATAAGCTGGAGTTCGAGCTTCTTTGAAAGCAATAGCCTTAGCAGCCATAATATGACCAAGAGGACCACCCAATACCATAGGACAACCCTTGTTTACATAATCAGCAAACTCTTTCTTACACAAAATCATAGCTCCACGAGGACCGCGTAAAGTTTTGTGAGTAGTTGTTGTAACAATGTCAGCCCATTTTACAGGATCGTAGTCGCCGGTGAAAACCTTACCAGCAACAAGACCGGCAAAGTGTGCCATATCTACCATTAAAACTGCTCCGCATTTGTCTGCAATTTCGCGGAAACGCTTAAAGTTGATTTTGCGAGGGTAGGCACTAAAACCAGTGAGCAAAATCAAAGGTTTTACTTCCATTGCCTGTTTTTCAATTGCATCGTAATCCAAAAGACCAGTTTCGCGGTCAACACCATAAGGATGTGATTCAAACATGCGGGCAGAAACATTCATTTTATAACCGTGAGTTAAGTGACCACCACAAGAGTAATCCAAACCCATCAACTTCTGATTTCCAAACTTTTTGCGGAGAGCGTCAAACTGTTCGTCAGTAAGGTCATTCAAAGATTTTACGCCAAGTTCTTCCAAAGTTGGAGTTTCTACTTTTGCGCTTAAAATTGCCCAGTAAGCAACAAGATTTGTATCTGCGCCAGAATGAGGCTGAACATAAACATAGTCAGCACCAAAAAGAGCCTCAGCTTCGTGAGCTGCAACATTTTCAACCGCATCAATATTTACACAACCACCATAATAACGGTGCTCAGGATAGCCTTCTGCATATTTATCTGTAAGAAGATTTCCCATAGCAGCCTGAACATTGAGAGAACAGTAGTTTTCGCTGGCAACCAGTTTTAAGTGACTTCTCTGATTTTCAAGCTCGTTTACAATAGAAGCTGCAATATCCGGACCAACAGCAGCAACCTGCTGAAGATTTGCAACATAAGCAGTCATAGCGGCATTAGGCTTACCGTTACAACTATTTAAATAATTTTCCAAAGGTGTTGACATGTTTTAACCTCGTTTAATTAATTTTAGTTATATTGAAGTATTTTAGCGAAAATGCAGGGGTGTGGGAATAGGGCAAGCGACTATCTGTTAATACTCCTTTTTTTTGTGGTATAATCAGCTTATGCAAAAGACCTCATCAGATTTTTCAAAGTTTCTTGCAATGGATTGTGACAGACTTGATTTTATACAGGATTATCTTTACAAGCGGGATGTAGATTCTGTTGTTATGCCGATTGATGGGAAAAATCATATTTACGTTAAATTTCCCTCCTCGCAGTATAATCCACTTTTTAAGATAAAAACTGTTCTTGCTCACTACGACCGTATTGGAATTGGGGCAAACGATAATTCAGCAGCTGTTTTCTGCCTTCTGGAATGGGCTGTCCGTCTATCAAAAGAAAAAGATTTTCACAATATCCGCCTTGTCTTTACCGATGGAGAAGAGCTTTCTGAAGAAGGGGTTTCTTCTCAGGGGGCCTATGCTCTAGCTCAATTGTTTAAAAAGCTTTCCATTGTTGATGATGATATTTTTGTTTTTGATTCAATAGGAAGGGGGACAATACCTGTAATTTGTGAAAGTTCTTTTTCAAGCCGCCTCCCACAAGCTTTTCTAAAAAAATATCAGGCACTTGAAAGCAGGGCAATCAGAATTTTAAAAGCTGCCACGGGAAAATGGTTTAAGCTTCCTGCCGGCTTTAGTGATAATGCAGGATTTTTAGCAAACGGAATCCCTGCAGTGGCAATCACAATGCTTCCTTCCTCAGAAATAGAACTTTATTCCCAAAAACTGCTTGAAACAAAAGTCACTAATTATGATATAATTCGTAATTCAGAAGAAATAAAACCTTTTTTTCCAAAAACCTGGAAAATGTTCCATACTCAGGATGATAATATAGAAAATCTTGATGACAGAGCCTTTCCAATAATGGAAAAAATACTTGATAATCTGCGTTTACTTAAAGCTGTAGCCGAAAGAAAATAAAATCAAAATAAGGAAGTTTGGTTTATGAAATCGCAAAAAATCAAAATGAATAAATCCGCCCAAAAATCCATGTATTACTTTATGTGTCAATCC
>JAILQA010000492.1 GCA_024699205.1 Treponema sp.
CAGGTCAGTCCAATATCATTTGAAATTCCAACTGCACAAGGAACATCACCAAGTGTTGAAATATCAACATCACCTGCAACAATTCCTTCGTTTACAGCTACACCGGTTGCAAAACCCGTGTATTCAGTTTTCCAGCCAAGTTTTGCAAGTTCTTCATCTAAATAACCGAGTTTAATTGCGGTTGCAGTTATTCCCAAAAAGTTTCCGCTTTCTCCGGCAGAACTTCCGATATGAACAATATTTTCCTTTTTTCCAGAACAAGCTGTAAAGAATACAGCAATTACTGCAAGAAAAACTATTGCCAGTTTTTTATTAACATATTTTTTCATTTTCATACCCCTTTTCCTTATATTTAAGTATTTCTCTATCCTGTATCTTAGATTGTATAATCTACTGATAATTTCTGAGGCTCTTCAAAGAAGTGCTCGTAAATGCGTTTTTTATAAAAGGCAAAGTCTGCACTTCCGCGGGTCCTGTCACCTGTCTGTATTTTGATTACTTCCTTGATTTCTCCAGGGCGGGCAGACATAACCACAATTCTCCTTCCAAGATAAATTGCTTCATCAATGTCGTGAGTTACCATAATCATGGTTGTCTTCTGTTCCTGCCAGATGCGCAGAAGCTCCTGCTGCATTTCTATTCTTGTAAGGGCATCCAGAGCTCCAAAGGGTTCATCAAGAAGAAGAATCTTTGGATTTGTGGAAAGTCCCCTTGCAATTGCAGCCCGCTGGCTCATTCCGCCGGAAAGCTGGGAAGGATAAGCATTTTCAAAGCCATCCAGATGAACAAGGTGAATGTACTTTAATTCAAGTTCTGCCCTCTCTTCCTTTGGAAGGGCTCCCAGACCAAATCCAATGTTATCTTTTATTTTAAGCCAGGGAAGAAGCCTGTGTTCCTGAAAAACCATGCCTGCTTCTGGCGAAGGTCCTTCTACAGGTTTTCCGTTTCTCAAAAGACTTCCTTCAGAAAGGGTTTCAAGCCCTGCAATAATTTTGAGCAGGGTTGATTTACCGCAGCCGGAATGTCCCACAATCGTGATGAATTCACCTTCCTCAATATCCAGATTTATATCTTTGAGGACTTCAATTTCTTTTCCGTCCACATTAAATTTTTTATATAAATTCTTTATTTCAAGAATCTTTGCCACACTAATACCTCCAACAGAAGAATTTAAATATCAGCCTTTTTCTTTTCCCAAGGAGTCAGAAACCTGAAAATCAGTGAAATGATTTTATCCATAATGATTCCGACAATTCCAATCACAATCATACAGACAATTACAATGTCAGAACGCATCAGGGAGCGGGCATCACTCAGGCGGTAACCGATACCGGAAGATGAGGCAATCAATTCCGCCGCAACAAGTGCCATCCATGAAACTCCAAGACCAAGCTTTAATCCTACCAGCATGTGAGGAAGTGCGTGAGGCAGATAGACTTTTCTAAAAGTTGTCCATTTGCTCAGGTTGTAAAGCTGTGCAAGTTCTATGTATCCCTGTGGTGTACTCAAAATTCCATTCAGAGTGTTTGTCATAATCGGGAAAAAGGCCGCTATAACAATAATCACAGTTTTAGACAACTCCTTGATTCCAAACCACAAAATAATCAGAGGAATCCAGGCAATGTTTGGAATCTGGCGGATTGTAGTGAGGGGGCCGTGGAAAATCTGGTATACGGCAGGGAACATTCCCATTGCAGTTCCCAGGATTATTCCAGTCAGAATCGAAAAGAAATAACCACGAACCACTCTCACCAGCGAAATTGAAATATCCTTCTGCAGTGTTCCTTTTTTTATCAAGTCGATAAAAGCCTTTCCGACGCTGGAAATTTTTGGAAGAATGCTGGGTGAAACTTCAAGGAAATTTGTTGCATAAATCCAGAAAAGCAACACGATTGCGGGAATTACAATTCCTAATCCTATTTTTTTAATTCTGCTCATACTTCTCTCCCGATGTCTAAAGCAATGCGCGAATTTCATCTACCTTATTAAGATTTTCCCAGGTAAAGTCCGGGTCATTACGTCCAAAGTGTCCGTAAGCAGCTGTCTTTTTATAAATAGGGCGGCGAAGATTCAATTCACTGATAATTGCAGCCGGACGCAAATCGAATACCTTATTGATGATTTCAACGATTTTCTCATTAGGCACTTTTTCTGTTCCGAAAGTTTCAACTGCAATGCTGACAGGCTTTGCAACACCAATAGCATAAGCAATTTCTACTTCAGCCTTTTTTGCAACTCCTGCTGCAACAAGATTTTTTGCAACCCAGCGGGCGGCATAAGCGGCTGAGCGGTCTACCTTTGTAGGATCCTTTCCACTGAAGGCACCGCCACCATGTCGTCCTACTCCACCGTATGTATCAACAATAATCTTTCGTCCAGTAAGACCTGAATCTCCCTGTGGACCACCGATTACAAAGCGGCCTGTAGGATTTACAAAATAGATTGTATCATCATCCAGAAGCTCAGCCGGAATTACAGGCTTAACAACCTTTTCAATTACATCCTTGCGAATCTGTTCCAGAGTTACATCTGGAGCGTGTTGAGTTGAAATTACAATTGTATGAACGCGTTTTACAGAACCGTCATCATTGAATTCAACTGTAACCTGAGATTTTCCATCAGGTCGAAGATATGGCAGAATACCTTTTTTGCGGACATCGGCAAGCTGCTTTGTAAGACGGTGGGCAAAACTGATTGTCGGAGGAAGATATTCAGGAGTTTCATCTGTTGCATAACCAAAAATAATTCCCTGATCTCCGGCACCTGTACCGAAATCTTCTTTTCCACCGTTTTCTTTTGTTTCCAAAGCCTTGTCTACACCAAGGGCAATATCTGCCGACTGTTCATCTATAGAAGTCAGAACTGCAATTGAATCTGCATCAAAGCCATCCTGATTATTTACATAGCCGATTTCGCGGATTGTGTTTCGCGCTATCTTTGAGATATCAACATAGGCCTTTGTAGAAATCTCTCCTACAACAAGGGCAAGTCCTGTTGCAACTGTAGTTTCTGCTGCAACGCGGGAATATGGATCCTGCTCAATCAATGCGTCCAGAATTGCATCGCTGATCTGGTCTGCAATTTTATCTGGATGTCCTTCTGTTACCGATTCAGATGTGAATAATCTACTCATTTTAATACTCCTTTTTGGGTCTTCCCCTGTTTTTTTTATAAAAAAAGGCCTGGACAGATTTATTTCTGTTCAGGCCTCCAGTTTTCTGGTCAGTCTTTTTTTAATAAATATTTTAATTTTTCAACAGACTAAATAAATATTACTTAAATCTGATTTTTTCATTTTTATCTATCTGGATTA
>JAILQA010000496.1 GCA_024699205.1 Treponema sp.
ACTTGACAACACAACTAGCTCAACATCTTGAACAAATACCCGTATTTTGTTAATATAACCTTCACTGTAATTTATTTTACAGAAATTATTTAAGGAGTCCGAAATGGCAACAAGAAGAAGTCCTAGATTCAAAGAATGTAGAAGACTTGGTGTAAACGTATGTGGTCACCCGAAGGCATTGGATAGAGCTAATAGCCCGGCCTTCAAAAAAACACACAAACCTTCAGAATATGGCTTACAGCTTATTGAAAAACAGAAGGTACGTGCTTATTACAACATCCTGGAAAAACAGCTTGTTCGTTATTATGAAAACGCTGTTAAGAGAAACGGAAATACCGGTGAGGAACTTTTAATCTCATTGGAAAGCAGACTTGATAACTTAGTTTATCGTATGGGTTTTGCTAATTCTATCCGTATGGCTCGCCAGATGGTAAGTCATGGACACATGTTGGTAAATGGAAAGAGAATTAACATTCCTTCTTTCAATGTAAAAGTAGGTTCAACAATTCAGCTTTGTGAAAAAGCACGCAAGAGCGAACAGTTCAAAAAATGTTTCTTGAGCGACAACAAAGCATCTCTTCCATACATCACTAGAGACGAAGAAAACTTTAGTGGTACTTACACTGCACTCCCAACACGTGCAGAAATCCCAGTATTTGTAAAAGAACAGTTAATAGTTGAGTTCTATTCTAAATAATTAATTATCTTATTCAAATTACTGAAAAACTGTCTGTCAGGCTCTGGTTTCACAGGCAGTTTTTTTTATGTCAGAAAGATTCCAAGTTGTTGAGATAGATAATGATTCAGGGATAGATGATGATTCAGGGATAGATGATGATTCTATTGACAAAAACGCTAAAATATAGATAATTACTTTCAGTCGGTTTTATCAAAAAAAATAAAACCTTTTACCTGGACGTAAAATGATTTCTATAAATATTTTTACTAACAAACGTAAACCTTTCTCCCTTGTTGCAAGTTTCTTTGCAGGCTTTTATTCATTTTATTATTACTTTCGCAACAAACTTCATTCCGATAAGGCGTAGAAAGTTATGTAGGTTATGTAACAGAAACGGTTCTATTCTTTATCGGATAGAGCCGTTTTTTTTTGGAGGATATATGACAGAATTGGAAAAAGCCAGAAACGATATCAACGAAATAGACCGTCAGATGGCTGCTCTTTTTGAAAAGCGAATGCAGGCTGCATCAGAAGTTGCTGCTTACAAAAAGCAGAATGGAATGCAAATATTTGATGCTGTCCGCGAAAAAAATCTTCTGGAAAAAAATGTTTTATTAATTCAAAATCCTGAGCTTCAGTCATATTATCTTCAATATCAGCAGGGCTTGATGGATGTTTCAAAACGTTATCAGCACAAGCTTCTGGAAGGAACACGTATTGCTTACAGCGGAATTGAAGGTGCCTTTGCAAATATTGCTGCCAAAAAAATCTTCCCAGATGGAACCCTCCTTTCATATCCCGATTTCAAATCTGCTTATGATGCAGTAGAAAAGGGTGAATGTGATTTGACTGTTCTTCCAATAGAAAATAGTTTTGCCGGTGAAGTTGGACAGGTTACCGATTTAATGTTCCGCGGAAATCTTTTTGTAAATGGCGTTTATTCTCTTCCAATTTCTCAGAATCTTTTGGGTGTAAAAGGAACTACATTTTCAACAATAAAACAGGTTGTAAGTCATCAGCAGGCTCTGGATCAATGTGCGGGCTATATCAAAAATCATGGATATAAAACAGTTTCCGCAAGTAATACCGCTGTTGCTGCCAAAGAAGTTGCAGAATTAAATGATGTAACTGTTGCTGCCATTGCCAGTATAGAAACTGCAAAACTCTACGGACTTGAGGTTATTGACCACGATATAAATGAAAACCTTACAAACACAACCCGCTTTGCAGTTTTTTCAAAAGTAAAAGAAAATATTATCAATACCGAAAGCATCAGTACCTTTATTATGATGTTTACCGTTCGCAATGAATCGGGTGCATTGGCAAAAGCAATAAATGCAATTGGTGATAACGGATTTAATATGCGTGTTTTGCGAAGCCGTCCCTTAAAAGATTTAGCCTGGCAGTATTATTTTTATGTTGAAGCAGAAGGAGATTATAATTCTGATTCTGGTAAAAAAATGCTGAAGGAGCTTTCTGAACGTTGTGAAATGCTTAAGGTTTTAGGCTCTTATTCATTGAATCAAAAAATCTGATTTATAAAAAAGGAAATATAAATGATTGTACCAGTTAATTTAGGAAAAGATAGTTATGATGTTGTAATAGAGCGCGGAGTATTAAATCGGGCAGAAAAAGAAATAAATCTGGAGCGTCGGGTTCTTATTATTTCTGATTCTGGAGTGCCTGCTGAATATGCGGAATTGATTGCTTCAAAATCAAAAAATCCGGTTATCAGTGTATTTGAGCCTGGAGAAGAACATAAAAGTCTAGAGACTGTGCAAAAAATGCTTCAGATTATGCTTGATAATAATTTTACCCGCAAGGATTGTGTTGTTGCAGTCGGTGGTGGAGTTGTTGGTGATTTAGCCGGATTTACTGCTTCCTGCTATATGCGAGGAGTTGATTTTTATAATATTCCAACAACAGTTTTAAGTCAGGTTGATTCCTCTGTTGGTGGAAAAACAGGCGTTAATTTTGGTGGGGTAAAAAATATCGTAGGTGCCTTCTATCAGCCTAAAAAAGTTCTTATCGATGCCGATGTCCTTAAAAGCTTGTCAAAACGTCAGATTGCAAACGGTTTGTGTGAAGCTCTTAAAATGGCAATGACTTTTGATAAAGAAACTGTAGAAATCTTCAAAAAAGAAAATCCTTTTGAGCAGGTGGAAATCTTAATCCAAAAGTCAGTTCAAATCAAAGCCCGCGTTGTAGAAGAGGATGAAAAGGAGAGCGGACTTAGACGCGTATTGAACTTTGGCCATACTCTTGGGCATGGAATCGAGCTTAATACTGATGGAAAATTATATCACGGCGAATGTGTTGCAATCGGAATGCTGCCAATGTGCTCTGACAAAGTTCGCAGTGAACTTCTTCCTTTGATAAAAAAACTTGAGGTTCCTGTCAGCTGTAGTTTGGATATAGAAAAAGCTTGCCGTTCAATCAGTCATGATAAAAAAGCCGAAAAATCAATAATAAAATGCGTTGTTGTAAATGAAACCGGCACTTTTGAAATGCAGGATTTTACCGTAGAGCAGCTTAAAGAAAAACTCCAGACAGTTTGTGAAAATGTTACACCTGCTGCTTCCGCTTGTAATACTTGTAATAAATAAAGAGAGGAAGAATTATGAAAAACTCAATCGGCGAACATCTTACAGTTACTCTTTTTGGTGAAAGTCACGGTCCATACATCGGTGTTGTTCTTGACGGACTTGCCCCTGGAATCCCTGTAGATAAAGCTTTTATAAATCATCAGCTGGATTTACGCAGACCAAAAGGAAAAATCTCAACTTCCCGCGTAGAAAATGATGAATATATTTTTGCCAGCGGAGTTTTTAATGATTTTACAACAGGAACTCCCCTGACAATTCTTATTCCAAATCAGGTTCAGCACAGCAAAGATTATGAAAAAACAGCAATGCTCCCACGTCCTGGACATGCAGATTACACGGCAGAAGTAAAGTATCACGGTTTTCAGGATTACAGAGGTGGCGGACATTTTAGTGGTAGACTTACAGCGGCAATAGTAGCAGCTGCAGGAATTGTTATCCCCGAGCTTGCAAAAAAGAATATAAAAATCGGCACTCATATCCAGATGCTGGGTGGAATAAAAGACCGCGATTTTGAAGATTACGAAAAGGATATTCAAACTTTGTCCCAAACAGATTTTGCTGTTCTGGATGAGCAGAAAGCCGCAGAAATGAAGGCCCTTGCAGAAAAAGTTGCCAGCGATGGTGACAGCGTTGGCGGTGTTCTGGAAACTGTAATCACAGGACTTCCAGCCGGTTTAGGTGAGCCTTGGTTTGGAACCTTGGATGGACTTTTATCCTATGCAATGTTCAGTATTCCGGCAATTAAGGGAGTACAGTTTGGAGCCGGTTTTGATTTAGTTAATCATTTTGGAAGCGAATATAACGATGCCTTTAGAATGGATGGTTCTAAGGTCGTAACTTCAAGCAATAACAACGGTGGCATAAACGGCGGTATTTCAAACGGAATGCCGGTTATCTTCCGATGTGCAGTAAAACCAACGCCGTCAATTTATAAAGAGCAGAATACCATCGATATGAAGCAGAAAACAAATGCAAGTCTCCAGATTCAAGGCAGACATGATCCTGCAATCATCCATCGGGCAAGAATTGTAGTAGACAGCATGGCAGCTCTTGTTATTTATGATGCCTTGGCCGGTCGCTACGGAACGGATTTTTTCGGAGGAAATAAATAATGGAATACGGTCTTATCGGCGCAAAATTAGGTCACAGCTATTCAAAAGATATTCACAATCAGATTGGCGATTATAAATATGAACTTAAAGAAATTGCTGCAGAAGATATTGATTCCTTTATGAAAGTACACGACTTTAAGGGAATAAATGTAACAATTCCTTATAAGCAGACAGTAATTCCTTATCTTGATGAAATTGATGATGCCGCAAAAGAAATTGGAGCTGTAAATACAATCGTAAATAAAGGTGGAAAGCTTTTTGGATACAATACGGATTTTATCGGTCTAAAAAGACTTATTCTTTCTCAGAATATTGAGCTTGCTGATAAGACGGTTTTAATTTTAGGAACCGGCGGAACAAGTAAAACCGCTCGTGCAGTTGCAAAATCCCTCAAGGCAAAAGAGATTTTAATTGTTAGCCGCAAGAGGGGAGAAGGGGTGATTACTTATGAAGAAGCAGCCTGTAAGTATAAAAATGCGCAGATTATTATAAATACAACTCCTTGCGGAATGTTCCCGAATATAAATGATTTTCCTATCGATGTTACAGCTTTTCCTAAGCTCGAAGGCCTTATTGATGTAATTTACAATCCTCTCAGAACTCAGTTTGTTCTTCGTGCACAGGAGCTCGGAATAAAAGCTTCTGGTGGAATGTATATGCTTGTTCAGCAGGCAATTGCAGCTGCAGAATATTTCTTTGACCGCCAGCTTGAGCCTTCAAAAGCCGATGAGATTTTTAATTCTTTGCTTGCAGATAAACAGAATATTATTCTGGTGGGAATGCCTGGCTGCGGAAAATCTACAGTTGGAAAAAAGCTTGCACAGCTGCTGGGAAAAGATTTTTTTGATACAGACGAATTGATTCAGCAGCAGGAAAATATGCATCCTTCTCAAATAATTACTCAGCGGGGTGAAGAGGCTTTCAGAAATATTGAATCTAAGATTTGCGAAGAAATGGCGGTTAAAACCAATGCTGTAATTTCTACAGGTGGCGGTGCAATTCTTCGTAAGGAAAATGTAATTCATCTTAAAAATAACGGAATTATTTTCTTTATTGACAGGAAGCTTGAAAATATCTGTCCGACTGGTGACAGACCGCTTTCTAATTCTCGGGAAAAATTGCAGGCAGTTTATGATAAACGCTATCCTATTTATTCTGCCTGCTGCGATTATAAAATTGAATCAGACGAAAATATGAATCACACAATAGATAAAATTATAAAATTGTTTGGAGGTAAAAATGAAAATTAAAGTTATAAATGGACCAAACATCAACATGCTGGGAATCCGTGAGCCTGGAATCTATGGTTCAGAAAATTACGAAACCTTGTGCAATAATATAAAAGCTTTTGCGCTTGAAAATAATATTGAAGTGGAATTGTATCAGTCTAATCATGAAGGTGATTTAGTTGATCAAATCCAAGCCTGTTACGGAAAAATTGACGGAATTGTAATAAATCCGGGAGCTTACACTCACACAAGCATTGCAATTCTGGATGCAGCAAAGGCTGTAAAAATCCCGGTTGTTGAAGTTCATATTTCAAAAGTTGAAGAACGCGAAGATTTCCGTCAGGTAAGTTATATTCGTGCGGCTTGTGTAAAGACAATCACAGGTCACGGAATTAACGGTTATATAGAAGCAATGCAGTTTCTTTTGGAAAATTACAAAAATTAGCAGATAAACAGGAAGATTAAAATGATAATTAATCCTTCAAAAGCAAAAGGAAAAATGACAGCTCCTCCTTCTAAAAGCATGGCTCACAGACATTTAATTTGTGCAGCTCTGGCTCAGGGAAAAAGCGTTATTCATAATATAGATTTATCAGAAGATATAAAAGCCACTTTGAGTTGTATTGAGCAAATGGGCGTAAAAAGTGAAATTGCAGGAAGTACAATTACAGTTTATGGAAATGCTTCTCTGAATTGTCCAGTTTCTGATAAGAGAATATTTAACTGTAATGAAAGTGGAAGTACTCTGCGCTTTTTTATTCCTCTTGCAATGCTTAGCGGAAGTAAATCTTTTTTTATCGGCAGCGATGTTTTAATGACTCGTCCTCTTTCTGTTTATGAAGATATCTGCCGCAAACAGAATATTCTTTTAGAGCACAAGAATGGAATTACAAATGGAATTGCAATTGAAGGAAAATTAAAAGCTGATGATTTTGTAATTCCTGGAAATATAAGCAGTCAGTTTATTACAGGACTTTTATTTGCTCTTCCTCTTTTGGATAAAGACAGTACAATCACTCTTACAGAATCTGTTGAAAGTCGGCCATATATAAATATGACCTTACAGGTTCAAAAAGAGTTTGGTATTAAAGCTGAATGGCGTGGAGAAAACAAGCTCTTTATTCCTGGAAATCAAAAATACAGGGCTGCTGACACTTTTGTAGAAGGGGATTATTCAAATGCAGCTTTTTTTGAAGCCCTTAATACTTTGGGTGGCGACATTGAAATTGAAGGCTTAAAGCCAGACAGTTTACAGGGAGATAAAATATATCTTCAATATTTTGAAGAACTTAAAAAAGGTTTTGCATCCCTTGATATTTCTGACTGTCCTGATTTAGGGCCAGTTCTTTTTACTCTTGCAGCTGCTCTTCATGGTGGAGAGTTCACAGGAACAAAGCGTTTAAAAATTAAGGAAAGTAATCGCGGCCAGGTGATGTGCGAAGAACTTGCCAAGTTTGGAGTAAAAACTCAGCAGGAAGAAAACCGAATTGTAATTTATGCTGGCGAACTCCATCGTCCGGTGGAAAAAATCTGCGGGCATAATGATCACAGAATTGTAATGTCTATGGCGGTTTTGCTTACAATCACTGGCGGAGAAATTGTAGGCACGGAAGCAGTACGAAAAAGTCTTCCTGATTTTTTTGAAAGAATTAGAAAGCTTGGAATAGATTTTCAGAATTAAAAACATGTAATTAAAGGAGAAGATAAAAAATGGAGTGGATTACAAAACAGAATATTTTGATTGTCGGTTTAGGTCTTATGGGCGGAAGTTATGCGAAAGGACTTAAACGAATCGGATATAATCTGATGGCAATTGATAAAAGCTCAGAATCAATACAATACGCTTTGGAAAATGACATTATTGATGAAGGTGATGATTTCCCGAATCCAGAACTTATTAAAAAGGCTGATGTGGTTATTTTTGCGTTATATCCTCATGTCTTTATTGAATGGATAAAGGAAAATCAAAAATACTTTCAATCAGGAATAAAAATTACTGATTGAAAGTATTTTTGATTTTCCTTTATCCATTCAATAAAGACATGAGGATATAACGCAAAAATAACCACATCAGCCTTTTTAATAAGTTCTGGATTC
>JAILQA010000501.1 GCA_024699205.1 Treponema sp.
TCGGTCTAAGGATTATAAAAATGAAGATAATATAACAAAACCTTGGACAAACTTACAAACTATTTCAAATCAAGATACTATTGAAATTGAATTAACAGCTTCAAATGTTCCTTGTGGTAAAACTTATATATTTGTATGGTTACGAGATGCTTTTGGAAACTCAGTAACCTATGTTCTTACAGCTCCTCAATTTGAATCGAATAATAAATGGAAAACTTGGTGGACTGCAGATACAGAAGGCCCTGCAGCAACATTCTCGTATCAAGTAAAGAATAATTATTATCAAGATTTAACATTAAATACAGATTACAGTGTAGAAGACTCGGGTAATACAATAACTATGAGATACAAGAAGAATGCAAAAACCTTGATTTTTTCTGTTACTGCAACAGATAATAAATCAGGGTTGAAGATTCTTAAGTTTGATACAGATTCTAATTTTAAGGATTATCCAACTAAACAGTTAGACAATTTGTCGTCTTCAAGAACAACATCACATACTATAACTGCAACGGATGAGATAGGTAATACATCAACATGGACTCTAAACTTAATTCCAGTTACCAGTCTCAATTCATCTATCAACCATGTTTCTGACTTTACTTCAGTTATTGGAACTACACGTGACACTAACACTGATTCAACATCTTCATCTCAGCTTTCTCAATCATTCAGTACATTTGCTCCTATAAGCAACTTCGCAGACACTGTAACTAACTTCGTGCCTGCTACAAACAAAAAGAGTCTTAGAAGAGCAAAAAGATCTTCTAAGAATGTGGCAGAAGTTGCGGCAGTTGAGGAGATTAAACAGATTGCACAGACTGTAGAACCTGTAATTGAGCGAGCAGAACTTGTACAGAATGATACAGTTACAATCGAACCAGCTGAATCAATTACACCAGTTGAATCTTTCGTACAACCTGTAAACAAAATTATAGATTCTCTTCCAGCAGCCGATAATAAAGAAAAGCTTGCTGACGAAGAGGCTCTGGAATTACCACAGGTTAATGCTCAGATTTCAGAACCTGTAGTTCAGTCTCAGTTGGCACAGGTAGAATCACAGAAGTCTAACTACGACGATGCTGAACTCAAACTGTTTGACAGACGCTCGCTTTATGCTGCAATTGCAGTTCTTCTTGTGGCGCTATCGGCATTAGGTGGTATTTTTATTACAAGGGCAAAGAAAATGAAAAAATAAACTTTTGTTATTTGAACTTGTTATAAAAAATTTTTTACTTGACTAATATCATTATTGACTTATATAATAATATTAGAATTCTATTTTTTAATCGTTTAACGGACGGAGGTGAAAAGAATGAATAAGAAATCAATTGTTTTGGTTGTTCTTGCGTTCTTCATGTCAGTTTCAATGTTTGCTGCAGGTTCATACAAAGTAGTTTCTGTAACAGGAAAAGTTACTTTTGAAGCCGCTCCAGAAACATGGAAAAATGTAGCGGTTGGTCAGGAGCTTTCAGCTTCTACTGTATTAAACACAAGCCTTAATTCAAGTGTTGTTATTGCTAAGGAAGATGGCAGCGAAATTACAATCAAGGCTATGCAGAAAGGTACAATAGACAGTCTTGTTGGTATAGCTTCTTCCAAAGGTAAAAAGGGAGTTATTAAAACTTCTTCAGTAGCAGATGATGTTGAGGTTACAAGCAAAGGAACAGCAACAGCTTCTTCTCGCGCTAGTGATGCAAAAGAAGATTTGGATTGGGATGACTAATTTCGTCCTGAAATAAAATTGGAGATCCTGCAGGGCATTTTTTATGTCTGTGCAGGATTTTTTTTTAGTGAGAGAATGTTATGTTAAAAAAATATTTATACTTTATTATACCCTTATTGGCAGCAGGAATTTGTTCCTTGCTTGCCCTCAGTTCTTTAGACTTAAAGGTTGCTGACTGGTTCCAGCGCCCATTAAAATCCACAGTAGAAAATAAAAATGTCATAATGATAGCCGTTGATGATACAGCAATCGAACAGATTGGTACCTGGCCTTTTTCGCGTGATGTATATGCTGATTCCCTTATTACTCTTCGTGAACTTGGAACCGAAGCTGTTGTATTCGATTTAAGCTTTGTTGCTGAAAGTCAGGCTAATGTTGATGAGCATTATGTAAGAGAAACCCTTCCTGAATATGTTGATTCAGATTTTGAAACTCTTGATGAAAAAATCATAGAAGTTTTAGGTCAGTATGCAGAAGGGGACTTGAATGCAGATGATGCTGTAACTGTTGCCGAAGATATGCTTGATACTACCGACAGTATAAAAAACAGTCTCAAGCTTAATATCCTTCACTCAATTGAATCTCAGGATGCTGCTCTTGCTACAGCCCTTAAATATTTTGATAATTCCTTCCTTACTCTAACTTTTGATGATGAAACAGAAATCTCGGAGGAAGATAAAGATTATCTTTCAAATTACATCGCTCTGGATAATATCGAAACTAAAGATGATACAAAAACACCTGAGTTTTCTCATGTTCTTCCTGCAATTTCTAATTTTATGGTAAAGGCTAAAAAAGCTGGATTTGTAAATGCCAATCCTGACCGGGATGGTTATTTGCGTCGTATTCATCTTGTTTATAAATACAATGGAAAGTATTACGGACAGCTGGTTTTTGTTCCTATCCTCAAGCATTATGGAAATCCTAAGGTTATTGTAAAAGATAAAGAAATCATTCTTGAAAACTGCCGCATTTCAGATTCTCTTACAAAAGATATTAAGATTCCTCGTGCAAAAGATGGTTCAGTTCTTGTTAAATATCCAAAAAATGTTGATTATCTTGATTACAATTTGATAGGACTTTGGAGTATTTATCGCCTTTCTCTTTTGGAAAAAGATATTGCTGAAAATATTTCTGCTTTAAACGATATGGGCTATTTTGATTATTGTGAAGATGAAGATAATCCTTTTGATGCCTACAGTAATGCTTCTTATGTAAGAGAGTCTCTTTTGAATCAGGAAGAAGATTTTACTTTTGATGATTATCTTTACTACCGCCAGACTTTCTTTGATGTCTATAAAAATTTCTTGCATGGTGATTATGAGGCATTGTTGTGCAGCGAGTATCCAGATGAAGCAGAAGATTTTAAGGCTACTTTTGAAGCATGCCGCCAGAATTTTGATAGATTTGTTGCTTCCCGAAATGAGGTCATGGAAAAAGTTCAGAATGCAATTTGTATCGTAGGAACTTCTGCAACAAGTACATCGGATTATGGTCTTACCCAGTATGAAGAGCATTATCCAAATCCTGGCGTTCACTATACTATTGCAAATCAGCTTTTGAATCAGGATTTTGTTGATGACGCTGCAATCTGGCTTTCCATTCTGATTGCATTTGTACTTTGTCTAGTTTACAGTTTTGTATCTCACAGAATCAAGGGTACAGGTCATCAGATTATTACAGGTATTATTTTCATAGCTTCTTGCCTTGTTGTATTCCTTTTGTTCTTTATTACAACCAGAACTTATATTGGCGTTGTCATACCTTTGGTTTCACTTTTTATTACCTTCATCGTAACTACAATTGTAGGATTTGTTACTGCTTCTAAAGACAAAAAGTTTATCACAAATGCCTTCAGTCAGTGTCTTTCTAAAGAAGTAGTTGCCGACATTGTTGCAAATCCTTCTTCCTTCAAACTTGGCGGTCAGCGACTTGAAATGACGGCTATGTTCACAGATATTCAGAAGTTCTCTGGCTTTAGCGAATTGCTTACGGCTTCTCAGCTTGTTGCTCTTTTAAACTTTTATCTTACCAAAATGTCAAACATCATTATGGACGAGCGCGGTACAGTAGATAAATATGAAGGAGATGCAATTATCGCTCTTGTTGGTGCTCCTGTAAAAATGGACGACCATGCTCAGCGTGCCTGTACGGCTGCAATCAAAATGAAAAAAGCTGAAGCAGAGATGAACAAATATATTATGGAAATTGCTGCCGGAGAAAAACCTGAAGATATGGAAGATGACCTTTACGATGCATTTAAAATCATGGTTGAAAACAACAGACGTCTCTTTACCCGTATCGGTTTGAACTCAGGTGAAATGATTGCCGGATATATGGGTTCAGAAAATAAAAAGAACTATACTATGATGGGTAATAACGTAAACCTTGCTTCCCGTCTTGAAGGCGTAAACAAGCAGTATCATACAGCTGGTATTTTGATAAGTGAAGCAACCAGAAATCTTATTGGCGACAACTTCCTTATCCGAAGTTTGGATCGTGTTCGTGTAGTTAATGTTAATACTCCAATCCGCCTTTACGAGCTATTGGATGAAAAAGAGTTGGCCACACCTGAACAACTTGAATATGTTGCAGCCTGGGAAGAAGCTTTGAAAGTTTTTGAAGGCCGCGAATACATAAGAGCCAGCGAGATGATGAAGAAACTGCTCGACAAAAATCCAAAAGATTCAGTTGCGCGTTATTATGTATCTCTCATTGACAATTATTTTGCAAAAGGCGTTTATCCTACAGAAAAAGACGATGCAGGTGTTGCCTTTGAAGAAGAAGAGTTTGTATTTAAGCTGTTACAGAAGTAGAAATATTCTTGATTATCAAAAAAAATAACTAAGAATTATCACCTATGTAATTGAAAAAAATCGATAACCGTTATATTGTATATAGCAATCAATAAAATAGAGGAAACAAATGGCTGAAGAAAAATTTGATTTTACAATTGAAAATCTTGGACCGTGTACAATCCAGTCTCCAATAAAACTTTCTACTGTTCATGGAGATTTTACTGCAAATTACGTTAGTGATGATTCTTATGTTATCAACGAAATCAATATTACAGATAAAACAAAACCTGTAGCTCTTGATTCATCAAATCTTTTGGAGGTTGCCGGTCCTCGCGAGAAGATTTATTTTGATCCTACTCATGCAAAAGCAGGAATCTGTACTTGTGGTGGCTTGTGTCCAGGTTTGAATGATGTAATACGTGCTATCGTGCGCTGTCTTAACACCCGTTACGGTGTAAAAACTATCAAAGGTTATCAGTTCGGTTTCAGAGGATTTTTTCCTGAGTCTGGTTATGAACCAATTGAACTTGATCGCTATCTGATTGACGAAATCCACAAAATTGGTGGAACTTATCTTGGAACCAGCCGTGGTGGTGGTCAGCGTGTAAGTGAAATTGTTGACTGCCTTGATCGTGATGGCATCAATATGCTTTTTATTCTTGGTGGTGACGGAACTCAGCGTGGTTCTTATGATATTGCCTGCGAAGTTGAACGCCGTGGAATGAAATGTGCAGTTGTTGGTATTCCAAAGACTGTTGATAACGATCTTATGTTTATTGACCGCTCATTTGGTTTTGAAACAGCTGTTCAGCGTGCAAAAGAAACAGTTGCTGCTGTTCACATGGAAGCTTCTAGCCAGATAAATGGTATTGGTCTTGTAAAACTTATGGGACGTGAGGCAGGCTTTATTGCTGCTGCTGCCGCTCTTTCCAGCCATGAAACAAACTTCTGTCTTATTCCTGAAGTTCCTTTTGAAATGGAAGGTGAAAACGGTTTCCTTGCAGCCCTTGAACGCCGTCTTGCAAAACGTGGTCATGCTGTAATTGTTGTATCTGAAGGTGCTGGTCAGGATCTTCTTGAGAG
>JAILQA010000506.1 GCA_024699205.1 Treponema sp.
GCTTTCAAGATAGAACTGAAGAACATTGCTCTTAGGAAGTGAAGGATCATTCATACAGTCGCGAATCTTAAGGACCTTTTCTCCGCCCAAAGTTTTTGGTGGATTTGCTCTAAGTGAAGACATCATGTTTTTCATTGTTTCAACACCAGACATTCCAGGGAAGTTCTGTGAAATTGCACGGTCTTCAAAATATCCGAACTCTTTATAAAGGTCATCAAGGTGTTCAAGAAGACTCTTACCCTGACTTCTCCAGTAAAGAATCATTTCTGCACACATAGCAGCAGCAGAAACACCATCTTTATCCATTACTTCTTTTTCTACCTTGTAACCGTAGCTTTCTTCGAGACCGAATACATAATTATGAGTCTTGTCTGCTTCGAACTGGTCTTCAATCGCAGCAATCCATTTAAATCCTGTAAGACATTCAAGCATTGTTACGCCGTATTTTTTACAGATGTAATCGCCGAATGGTGAAGTTACAATAGAGCGGATTACAGCTGGATTTTCTGGCATTTTTCCAAATTCTTTTCTTGAAAGAAGAACATAATCCATAAGAAGGGCACCCATCTGGTTTCCGCTTAAAAGAACCCAGTTTCCGTCTTTATCAGGGAAAGCTGTTCCAAAGCGGTCTGCATCTGGGTCAGTTGCCATTAAACCGTCTGCCTTTTCTTTTTTAGCAAGTTCAACTGCAAGTTTAAGAGCTGGTTTTTCTTCTGGATTTGGCTTTTCTACAGTTGGGAAGTTGCCATCCGGTTCTCTCTGTTCTGGAACTGTAATTATCTTTAATCCCAAATCACCAAGAACCTTTTCTACATGCATTCCACCTGTTCCGTGCAATGGAGTGTAAACAATTCTTACATCCTTTGCCTTTTCTTTGATAAGCTCTGGTCTGAATAACTGTGCCTTACACATTTCCCAGAACTTTTCGTCTATTTCTTTATCAATAATCACAAGCTTCTGAGTTGCAATTGCTTCAACTCTTGTCATTGTTTTTACTTCTGTAACCTTATTTACTTCTTCGATAATTCCTTTATCATGAGGTTCAATTACCTGAGCTCCATTATCCCAATAAGCTTTATAACCATTGTACATACGTGGATTATGAGAGGCTGTTACTACAACACCAGTCTGTGCTTTTAAAGTTCTGATTGCAAATGACAATTCAGGAGTAGGGCGTAAACTTGAGAAAAGATATGCCTTGATACCGTTTGCTGCAAAAATCAATGCAGTTGCTTCTGCAAATACATCTGAATTAAGGCGGCTGTCATAAGCAATTACTGCTTTGAGAGTACCTTCTTTTGCTTCTTTTGGGAAAGCCTTGAGTACATAATTTGCAAGTCCCTGAGTTGCAAGGTTGATTTCAAGTGTGTTCATACGGTTTGTTCCACCACCCATGATGCCACGCAACCCGCCGGTTCCAAACTCAAGAGTCTGGAAGAATCTGTCTTCAAGTTCTTTGTAATCTTCTTTAGCAATAAGTTCTTCTACTTCGCTACTGAATCTTTTATCCTGTTCAGCTTCGATGTAGGCTTTAGCTCTTTTTAAGATTTCTGCTTTATCCATTTTGTTTCTCCATATTTTGTTCAATTAATATTAATATACTATAATTAAAAAGAAGAGAAAAGTGAAAATAAGATTTTTACCTGCATTTAGAATGCATTTACAATGTAAGAAAACCTATTTATCTGCCTTTTGAATCATCTGAGTTTCCCATTCAAGCAGGGCTTTTTCTTCTTCCTCTTTATCACCTTTTACATCGCACATGATTCGGAATACTGGTTCGGTTCCGCTTCCACGCATCCAGATAAAGGCAAGAGCTTTTGAATCCTTATCTTTAAAGAGAATCTTTAATCCGCCTTTTCCAGAAAGAGAAAAATCTGTAACATTTCTAGTCTCTTTTGTACCGTTCGTTATAACAGCCTCATAAGAGCAGATTCCATATTTTTCTTTTAATTCATTCTCTTTAGCTTTGTATTCTTCTTCAAAAATCTTCTGGAAATTCTTTTTTAATAAAGCGTGATCCATAGTTTTTACTTTTAAAACTGCTCTTGCTTCTGAAACTCCGGTTGTTATGTACTTTGGAAGACTTGCAAGAACATCTGTAAGAGTAAAATCAGGCTTATATTTAATTACCGCCTTATCACACCAAAGCTTAAACAAACCATTTTCTTTTATAAGAAGCAGCTTGAGAATTGCAAAAATTGTATTTATAGGATCGCGGACAGCAGCAGGATAGGTGATTGTTCCGCCGTTTGAACCTTCTCCCAAAATGCGTACATTATAACCTTCTGCACGTTTTTCGCGGGCAAGATTTACAATGTTAGCTTCTCCAACTTCACCCCTGAAAACCTTTGCTCCCAGTGCTGTGGCAATTTCTTCTATTCTCATTGAAGTAGGACAGTTAACTGCTATTGCCGGCTTAAAATCAGGATTTTTTCCATCCTTCCATATAGAGAAGGTTAATTCAGCAAGCACCGAAAGACTAAATACTTCCTGTGCTTTAAGAATTACAGCCTTTTTAGTTTTTTCATCCCAATAAACAAGATTTCCTCTGTCGCCATCGCAGTCCGGCATATAACCAAGAACTACTTCGGAATGTCCCTGGGCATGTAATCTTTCCATTTCGGCTGCGACATGTACAAGGTTTTCGGCTTCAGGAATAATTTCATGCACAATTTTGCTATCGTTGATTGAATAAAAGCTGATTTTATTTTTTGTAAAGAAATCTCTGTCTATACTCCTAGCCCTGGCACTTCCGTTAAAATCACATACAATACCAAGTTTATTTTCTTCAATGCAAGTTCCCAGCATTTTGATAAAATCAGCCTGATATTTCTGGTCTTCTGAGCCAGTGATTGTCTGAGTAATGAAGTTTTCGTAGGCATGAAGGGCGTTGAACTTTGCACTTTCTGATGATGCGTATACAGCGTTTAGTTCAGTCAACTTGCATTTTTGTGCAGTTTCAACCAGTGCATTCAAGGCTTCTTGGTTTGCTAAGATTGATGTAAAATCTTTTACAAGCTTTGCGTTCTCCTGGCCATTTAGTACACCGCCATCATTTGTTCCAAACTTAATTCCGTTGTGTCCAATAGGGTTATGGCTTGCTGAAATATAAATGAAACCATCAAGCTTTTTAGAATATGCCATTATTTCAGGAGCGGCTGTTACCCCAAGGTACTGAACTATTGCTCCTTTTTTGATAAGGATTCTGAGCATAGCGTCTGCTATCTGAGGTCCTGTAGGGCGGGCATCAATTCCTACTGCTATTACAGGCATCTGCTGGCCTGATGTATTAATAATATAATCTAGGAATACACTTGCAGCGGTAATTGAGATAATCTTGTCATTTTCACTAATGTTTGGTGAATTGTCCTGTTCGTTTCCAGATTCTGCAAAAACTTTGCGCCATCCGGATGCCGATAAAATCATATTATGTTCCATAGGTAAATATTACTATGAAAAGCAGGATTTAACAATGCATTAATAATTCACAATTCATAATACGTTTGCTATATCATAATGCATGTTTTTCAGGAGCTTTTTTTGCCAGCCAAATGATTTTCCATAAGGTTTCGGCAGTAATCTCCCAGCTCGCAGGTTCTTTGAGAAAGAACTTTTTCTGTTGGAATTACATCCAGAATATCCAGCTGAACAGGTGTTTTCTTAAAAGGGAAGTTTTTGTGTATTTTTTCTGTTCCCTGAATGCAGGCTACTACAACTGGAACCTGAGCCCGCTGGGCAATCTTAAATACACCGTTATGAAATGGAAGCAGTTCACAGGTTTTACTGCGGGTTCCTTCCGGGTAAATGCCAATTGAAACCTGATTATCATTGATAAGATTTACAGCTCTGTCAAAAACAGGAATTGCAAGCCTTGGATTTCCGCGAATTAATGGAATAAAGCAGCATCTTCTGATGATTTTTCCGTAAGTAAATACCTTAAAGTTTTCTGGTTTCGAAATATAGGCTAAATCATATTTTCTAAGAGCATACCAGGTTATTACCGGGTCAAAGTTTGAGCGATGATTGCAGACAATTACGAAACGGGAATCTTTAGGAAGCTTTTCTTTTCCTGTTACATGAGGTCGTGAACCACTAAAATAAATCATTTCCCAGGAGCCTGAATATAAGAGGCCGCGGAAATATTTGCTGTTTTTATTGTATTCCTTTTTAGTACTGATAAAGAGGCTGTTTGTATAGGCAAAAGCAATATAAAAGAGCTCTGCGCAAAATAAAAGCCCCAGAAGGTCGAGTGAATGTTTTATTAAAGTCATAACAATATTTTATTATTTATTTTCCGAATTGTCGAGTTGATATTTTTTTTCAGAGTTCTAACAGAGCCCTGTAGGATGTTTTGTTGAAAGATTTCTTTATATTTCTGAGCATAATCATACAATTTATTTTTTTTGCCCGGTAATATAATTGCCTTGTATGAAAGCTAATATTATGAATATGACCGAAGGTAATACGGTCAAGCTTCTTATTTCTTTTTCTATTCCAATGTTGATTGGAAATATTTTTCAGCAGCTCTATAATCTTGCGGATTCTGTTATTGTTGGACAAATTATAGGGGCAGATGCTCTTGCGGCTATTGGTGCAACCGGTTCAATCACTTTTTTCTTTTTTGCACTTTGTAACGGAATTGGTTCTGGTGGCGGTATTATTACTTCTCATTTTTTCGGGGAAGGTGATGACAATAAAGTAAAAAATTGTATAGTTAACACTGCTTTTATAATGATTGTCGTTCCACTTATAATAGGAACTATAGCTTTTTTTGCTGCAAAACCCATCCTTATTTTTCTGAATACACCTGAATCTATTCTTGCAGATTCTGTTGCCTATATGCAGATTATGTGCTGCAATCTTTTTTTAGTGTCTGCCTATAACTTTGTTTCTTCAATGCTTCGTGCTTTGGGAGATTCAAAAACTCCTCTGTATTTTCTTATTTTTTCCTGCATTCTCAACGTTATTCTTGATTTAATTTTTGTTTATAATCTCCATCTGGGAGTAATAGGCGCAGGTGTCGCAACTTTAATTTCAAATATTCTTTGTTCAATCTTATGTCTTATATTTGCTTTTAAGACAAATCCTTACTTCCAGATTAAACGGGATTCTCTGCATTTGAACCGGGATATTTTATGGAAATGTCTTAAACTCGGCGTCCCTCTTTCCCTTCAATTTTCTATGATTGCAATTTCCTGTATGGCATTGCAGAAGGTTGTAAATAATTTTGGAGCAGTTGCGGTTGCTGCTTTTACTGCTACAAGTCGCGTTGAACAGGTTATTCATCAGCCATATCAGACTTTAGGAGCTGCACTGTCAACCTACAGCGGTCAAAATTATGGAGCAAAAAAATTTAACCGTCTTATTCAGGGCTACAAAAAAAGTATGCTTATGATGATGATTTTTTCTTTTGCAATGCTTCCTGTAATGCAGTTTTTTTCAAAAGGGATTATAAGGCTTTTTGTTAATGATCCTCAGGTTATAGAAATGGGCTCCCGAGCTTTGCAGATAACAAGCTGGTTTTATGTTTTCCTTGGAATAATTTATATGGTCCGCGGAGTTTTAAATGGAGTGGGGGACGCCTTCTTTTCTTTTGTAAACGGTATTACCGAAATTGTCGGACGTTTTACGGTGCCTTTTATTCTTACTGCTGTTTCTTTTATTGGTTTGTGGGGAATCTGGTGGTCGGTAGGAGTAGTGTGGTTTTTAAGTGCTGCCACCGCCTGGTTCCGATATCTTTATGTGAAGAAAAGAAAGTTGATAGTGATATAAAAGAAAAAGAAGGGGATTTTTAAGGGGACACCCCTTAAACGGTGCTGGTGGAAGATGGGGGTATAAGGGGGGAAGAAAACACCCGCTTCCGAGTAGAGGTGGTTTCTTCCCCCTTAAAATTAAAGATCAGCCTTTTTAATTTCTTTTACAGTGTAATCATATTTGTGTTCATTAACTGTAAAGGTGAACTGTTCACCAAGTTTTTTATCCATTACAGCGTTTCCAAATGGAGACATGTAAGAAATGATGTTGTTATCTGGATCTGATTCCCAAGGTCCTAAGATTGTATAAGTTTCATCTTTGTTTTCTTCGTTGTTATGCAGGGTAACTACTGTAGCAAAAGAAATAATTGCTGTTGTAATTGTTGTCTGGTCAAATACTGTAGCACGGTTGATTTCTTCCTGGAGTCTTGAAAGTGTAAGGTTGAGGAAGTGCTGTTGCTCTTTTGCAGATTTGTATTCCTGGTTTTCTTTCAAGTCGCCTTTTTCTCTTGCTTCTGCAATATCCTTTGCGTTTGCAGGAATATCGACATTCTGGATTCTTTCTGCTTCTGCACGTTTTTCGCGAAGTTTCTTTTCTGTAACGAGCATACCTTTTGGCTGAGTTGCCTTTTCTTCTGAAACACGGAACTTGAAGTTTGGATATTTTTCAAGAATCTTGTTTCGGGTTGTCTGCTTGTATGAAGGGTCAATATCAACGATATCATCAATGAGAGTGTAGAACTTTTTAACTGTGTTCTCATCATTTTCAAACATATAGTTGAATACTGCATCGTCTTTGAAAAGAAGAATAGTTGCATTCTTATTAATTTTCTTGTTTTCTGTTGAATTAACGTGGTTGTTAATTTCGCGGAAGGTAAGTTCAATGATATTAATAAGAGTGATGAGCTGCTTTTCGTAAGAAATGCCTGCATCTTTATACCACTGTTCGTTCTGACATTCTTTGAAAAGGAAGAGAACAGTTTCTCTGTAATCTTTGTATGCTTCAAATGCAGTTCTGATAAACTTCTGTACGTCTTCTGTATAGCCGCTGTCGATAAGGGTTGTAAGAAGTGATTTGTCCAATACGATTGGGAAAAGAATAAGGAATTGTTTATTCCAGTCCGGGAGAAGAGTTCTGATACATTCGATGAAATCTCTTCTGAGGGTTGTATTCTTTGAATCCTTAAGCAACTCATAAGTTTCTTTTGGATTTTCAAGTCTTTCGTAAAGTTCAGCAAAAGTTTCTTTGATAGGGAAGGCAAACTGTTTATCAACTGAGGTAATGTATCTTACAACAATATAAGCTGCAATTACCTGTTCATTAACCTTCTGAATGTTCTTTAAGTAACCCGTGAAGTATGAATACATTTCTGCAAAGAGTTCGCTTGATTTGTCGGCAAGGTCGTTGTTGAAATATTTCATAAGAATGTCGATTCTTGCAAAGAACTGCTTCTGAGCCTTGAACTCAGTTGAAAGTTTTTCTTCAATTGTGATTTTGTGGTCACGTACGGTGTACATGTTGATATCGTTTGCATTTACGCCAAACTCAGAATCTGTACTGAGGATTTTCTTAGCGGCTGTATTCCATGCTGTCCATTCACTTGGAGTAAGAATTGAAGGTACAAGTTCTGCCTTGATTCTCTTGAAGTCGCAGTTGTTGTCAAAACTCTTGATTATTGTTTTTAATGCCCATTTTTTATCATCTTTTACTTTCTGAGCAAGTGTATCTTTTGTGTTTTTTGCTTTTAATACCCAGATATGGTCATCAGCAAGAGGTTTCAAAGCGTTTACTGCCATTTTTAATGACATTTCATGGATTCCGGCTGTTTTACCAAAATTGATTACAAGTGTATCGTGTTCGAGTTTGCGGATGATACCAACGCCCCAGTTTCTGTGGAAAACAAAGCTTCCTTTATCGAAAGCAATGTGTTTTTCAAAATCGTTGATAGCTTCGAATACGTTTCTGTATGTCTGTGTAAGGTTTGAAGTTTTAATGTATTCTTCAAGATGACTGTGTTTTGCATATTTTCCACGATAGCAGTCTGTAATTTCTTTTCTTGCCCATGTATCTTTTGGATCAATTGTAAGGTTCTGCTTTAAGATATCAATTGCGATATCCCACTTCTGGTTGTCTTTATACCAGGTATAAAGCTCCTGCATTAAAGTTGTTGTCTTTAATTCACCAAAGGCTTTTGAAATCTTTCGGCATACAAGCTGGAAGAAGTCAATTTCTGATGGAATTACCTGAACGAGTTTTGACCAGATGTCTTTACATGCAGCATAATTTCCAATGTTTATATAGCGGAGAATTGCTTTTTTGTAATAATCCTTTGCTGAATCGGCATCGCCCAGCTGTTCGTAGTGATCTGCAAGCAGTTTAGCAAGATTAGCTTCTTCAAAATCGATTTTTACTAAAGTTGTGTATAAATCCCATACTTTATCATTGTTTTCAGCAGCATAGATGCTTGCAAGTGTTCTTAAAGCGAATTTATTTGCAGAATCGTCATTAAGAATATTTTCACAAAGATAAACTACGATGTTTTCCTTATGGTTTTTCTGGAAGATATCAACAAGGTTTTCAAGGGCAGAATTATCAAGAACACCTTTCTGAAGTGAGAGAATACCCGAAATATACAAAGCAATTATACTGTCTTTTGTGTGCTGCAGATGGTCTTCGCAAACTGCAAGTACTTCGTCAGTACAATTTTCTTCATGAGCTTTTTCTACAATAACAGCCAGTTCCTTTAAATTGTTCTGTGTGTAATTACTGATTGTCGCTCTTGTCCATGTTTCTTCTTTCAGCATTTCTTGTACTGATTGAACTAAAGTCTCTGCCATTTTAATCTCCTGCTGGTCTAACTTTCAAAAGTTGTGGATTATTTTACATACTGATTGTAAACAGATGAATCCAAAATCTTTATTCTTAATAATATCTCATTGATTTTATTGACACTTTCATGTTTCAGTTCGTAGTGATCAATGAGCCAAAAATAACTGTTTAACAGTTTTGGAACTAAAATCTTCGTGTTGCACGTAGGATCTTTGTATTCACTTTCCATCGCGTAGATACTCTGCTTTAATCTACAGACTTCCTGTGTGGTTAGTTCCCTTTTTATATTAAAAATGCCGTAAAGAATGCCGTAAACCGGTATCCAGTACAACAAAACTTTTCCTGTATAGCCTTTTTCTTTTGTTTTCAGGATAAGACATTTTATTATTTCAGAATCTAGAAAATCTAAATCGATTGATTCAGGATTGATAAAAAATGCTTCCCTAAAAAGAACTTTTCCAAATTTGTCTTCTCCGCACAGTGCATAGCAGTCTGCAAGTTCTGCAAGTACCGACGGAATGTTCGGATAAATGCTGTTTGCTTCCGAAAGACAGTTTTTTGCATTTTCAAAATCACCAAGTTCTTTGTAACAAATTCCTGCATTGCGATAAATTTCTGCTTTGTGAAAAGCATCTTTTTCATCCATCAGCTTGGTGTAAATTTTTAATGCGGAATTAAAATAACCTTTGCGGACTGCATAAAATGCCGGTTCATAAGAAAACTTTTCTCTGGCAAGAAACCTACGGAAAGATTTCCATTCAGAAAGCATCTGCTGCCCACGTTCGTAATCATCTAATTCCTTTAAATTTTTAGCCGTGTCAATCCAAAAAGTGCAGCATCTGTTTGTGTAATTCACTTCCTTACACTCAAGATCCTGCAGAAAAAGAGTACTTATAATCTGATAAGCCTGGAAGGGTTGTCCCTGCTCCAGATATGAAAGTGCTTCTTTCAGTTCAGCTTCTGTTTGAATTTCCATGACCTATCTAAAACTATATATAACTTTGGAATTTTAATCAAGAAAAGATTTAAAAAAATGGAAAAAATGAGACAAAGTTTATACACTTAATGACTTAATCTGTCAAGTAAAAAATTTAAAAATAATAATTTTTTTATAATCACATTTTTATAAGCCCTCTTAACTAAAAAAAACTGAATTCTGCATTATGAATTATGAATTATGAATTGTGAATATCTGTTTTTTCTGTTAAAATAGAAACAAATGAAAACTAAAATTTTGGCACCATCTTTATTATCTGCTGATTTTGCAAATTTGCAGGGTGCAATTGAAAAAATAAAAAATAATAATGGTTCTGCAGTTCACATCGATGTTATGGACGGTCATTTTGTTCCGGAAATCACTTATGGTCAGCCGGTAATTCGTTCTATCAGAAAACTTACAGATTTACCTTTTGACGTTCATCTTATGGTCGAAAAACCCGAATTACATGTTGAATCTTTTATAAAGGCTGGTGCCGACTGGATTACCTTCCATTATGAAGCCACAGCCCATTCTCACAGAATAATCCAGCTGATTCATGAAGCAGGTAAAAAAGCGGGAATTGCAATTTGTCCCGGAACTCCTCTTTCTCTTTTGGACGAATTACTGGAAATTGCCGATATTATCCTTGTAATGACAGTTAATCCGGGGTGGGGCGGACAAAAACTTATTCCAGCCTGTGTAGAAAAAGTTTCTGAGCTAAACCGAATCAGAAAAGAAAAAGGATATAATTATTTGATTTCTGTTGATGGTGGAATAAATTCTCGTACAGTTCAGAGTGTTCTTGATGCTGGCACAGATATTGTCGTTTCAGGCTCCTCATTTTTTAATGATGATTTGCAATGGAAGGTGGAGAAATAATTATGAAAAAAAATTATAAATTATTTTTTGCAGCTTTAATTTTATTATTTTTCAGTTCAAACTTTTTTGCAAGCGAATCAGCATCAACTGCTTATCTTGAGGGCTGCAAGGCTTTTTCACGCGGAGAATGGAACTCTGCTGTATTTTTATTAAAAAAGGCAGCTTCTTATCCGGAAAATGATAATCCTGATACACATTATATGATGATTTCGGCTGAGATTTATGCTGAAGATTATAAAAATGCTCTGGATGACTGTGAAGATTTTTTGCGAATATTCCCGGAATCAATTTACGTTCCAAGAATCCAATATATGAAAGGTAAGCTTTTGTATAATCTTGGCGAGTATGAAAAATCAATTGTTGTGCTTAGTGATTTCTGTCATAGAAATGAGGAAAATGAACTTTATCCTTCTGCCTTGTTTTATATAGCAGAATGTCTTTTTACTGATTATAAATATGATGAAGCCGAAGCAATTTATGAAAGAATTGTTACTCAGTTTCCGTCAAGCGAAAAGGTAAATGCGGCTCAGTACAGAATTGAAAATATAGCCCAGCGTTCCCGCGAAGAAAAACTGCTTTATCTTTTAAAACAGACGGGTGAAGAATATCTTTCCGCAAAAGAAGAGTACGAAAAACAGCTTAAACTTTATAATTCTGATGCAATCAATTCTACCCGCGATAAACTCATGGAAACTCAGCAGAAAAATAAGGATCTTGAAGAACAGATTAAGAATCTTGAAGCTCAGATAGAAACACTTAAAATTGAACAGCTTTTGTATCAGCGCGGTTTAAATGGAAATACAGAGACAGCTGCTTTGGATCAGTCTCTTGAAAATGCTGAAATTGCTAAAGAGACAGAAGTTACAGAAAGTGCTGAAAAAACTGAAGCTGTTGGGGATGCAGAAAAAGCTGATGCAAACAGCGAAAGTGAAACTGATGATAAAAATAAAACTTCAGATGATGATTATAATGAAAATGAGGCCGTAAAGATTTTGAAGGCAAAGGCCTTTTTAATTCAGCAGCTTTTAAATGAGCAGAATACTGCCGAGTAAAAATATCCTGGTTGGAAAATATGGAGATTAGTATGAAAAAGAAAAGTTTAATTTTAGGTTTTTCTATTATTGCGTTGTGTATGTTTTCTGTTTTTTCACAGGATAATGCTCCGGCTGCGGAAACTGCTGCAAGTGAACTTTCCGAAAGCGAAAATGCCCAGGAAAATACAAAAGAGTCAAAAAAGAAATCAAAGAAAAAGAAGAATGAAGATACCTACAGTGGCTGGGCCAATGAGAGGATATTTTCAATTGATGAAACCTATGGTTCTGTCAGACTGCGTGCTAAACCTAAAAAAGGAACCTTTAATATTGCCCTTGTGGAAGAAAAAAACTATAAGACAATTCCGGTTTTATCTACTGCCGATGAATATATGACTACTGGTTTTTTCCTGAAATCGGGCGAAAAAGTTATAAATCTTACAAATGATACCCGTGTAAAATATACCGGCTGGAAAACTGATAATGGAATGGTTTTGGGCTACAGAGTTGATAATGTTGCTGATGTAATGGTTTATTTTGATTGTTTTCAGTCAGATATTGAATCGGATATTGATTCAGTGAAAATCAGAATTGCAGTAACCAATATGGGGAAGAAAAAAGCTAATTTTGCTGTAAAGGCTGTTTTTGATACAATTCTTGGTGAAACAGATCGCCATCATTTTTATACAAGCAGCGGTTCGGCTGTTAAAAGTGAAATATCTCTGAGAAATCTCGAAAATGATCCATGGTTTATTTCCAAAAATGTTTCGGCTCAGCTTCAGATGATTTTTAATATGGCAGATACAACTCCACCTGCACTTCTGGCACTTGCAAATTATTCTACGCTCAATAATCGTTCCTGGGAGCCTGATTTACTTTCTTACAGAACTTTTGATACGGTTTTGTCTTATAATAATTCTGCCTGTGGTGTAATCTGGCCAGATCATCCGCTTTCTGTAAAACAACAGTATTCTGAAGTGATGTATTTGTCAGTTTCTACCGGGGATAGAGTTCCTTCTGGTGTGTTTTATCTTACTGCTCATCCAGATGGTGCTATTGGTTATTCTGTATTACTCGCTGACAAAGCTGCTGAAGAAAAATTGGATGGTCAGAATGCTGAAGATGCAGTAAATCCAGAAAATGCAGAAGGAACTGAAGAAAATCAGGCTGGAAAAAATATTCCTTATGTTAAGTTTGACGTAAATAGTCTCACTCAGGAACAGCTTTCTCCTGAATATATCCGAAAACTTTTGAGTCGAATTGAAACTCTGGAAGAAGATGATGTTTCTTTGAATAAAGAAGAACTTCTGATGTTGAATGCAGAATTGGATGCAATTTTATCAGCTTTACGGAAGTAATTTATGGCGCGAGATGTTTTGACGGTTGCCTGGCAGCTGATGAAAAGAAGAAAATTTGCTACTGCTATAAAGCTTCTTGAAGACCGTTTGGAAATTTATGAAAATAATTTTGAATATTATCTCATGCTTGGAACTGCCTGTCTTTATGTAGGCGATATTGGCTCTGCAGTGACTTATTATCAGAGGGCAAGAAATATAAAGCTTACAGATACAAGACTTTTACTTGGACAGGCTGTTATTTTTCTTCGCCGTGGTGATACAGATCGCGCTTTGCAATATTACATGGAAGTCCGGGATAATGATCCAGAAAATGAAACTGCAAAAAAAGCTATGGAGTTTATAAGAACCAGGGGGGATTACGATACAATCTGCCGTTGGGTTGATACAGGGCGTATAGAGCAGTTTTATCCTTCGCTTGGTGTAAATCCTGATATTGTTGCAAAAATTATAATCAGTTCCCTGGCTGCAATTCTTGTTACTGTTTTGGGTATGGTATTTGTTCCTAAGAAGGATTATTCAGAAGGAAAACGTCAGAATATTACAGAATTGACATTAACCACGGAAGAAAAAAATAATCCGCAGGAAAAGGATTTGTCATCTCGGAGCTATAGTTATATTTTGAATGATAAGCAGATTGCAAAATCTTATAATGAAGCTCTCATGTATTTCCAGTCTCACAGGGATAATGCTGCTCAAGTTGAAATAAATAGAATTTTAAATTCTAATGCCTCTTTTTCTATTAAACAAAAGGCTCAGGTTCTTATGTCTTATCTGGAAGTTCCTACTTTTGATACTTTGTCTGATTCCCCTGATTATTCTGCTGTTCAGAAAGAACCTGCGCTTTATATGGACTGCTGGGTTGCCTGGGGAGGAAAGATTAGTAATGCTATTTTGAATAATGATGGTTCTTATACCTGTCAGCTTCTGGTAGGTTATGAATCTGGTAAAGTTGTAGATGGCATTGTTACTGTTACTTTTAAGGTTACTCCAAATATTGCTTTTGATCAGCCTGTAAAGATTTTAGGAAAGATTTCATCAGAGGATAATAAGGTTTATCTTGAGGGAAGAGCAGTTTATCAGAGCGTAAAAGAAGGAATGAAGTAAAAAAAATAACTTTTTTTGAAAAATTTTTAATTTTTTTTTCGAAAAATGGTCTTTTTTTGCATATTAAATCTAATATATACATAGGGAGTAATATACATGGTAAATTCAAATTCTACTCCGATGGATAATTCGGAAAAAATGAAAGCGTTGGAAGCAGCCCGCCTGCAAATCGAAAAACAGTTTGGTCAGGGTGCTTTGATGAAGTTGGGCGATAAGGCTGATGCGGCAGGAATTGATGTCATTCCTTCTGGTTCTATTCTTCTTGATGAAGCTCTTGGAATCGGTGGTTATCCGCGTGGTCGTGTGATTGAAATGTACGGTCCTGAAAGCTCGGGAAAAACTACATTGGCTTTGCACGCTATTGCAGAAGCTCAGAAATTGGGTGGGGTAGCTGCTTTTGTTGATGCTGAACATGCTTTGGATCCTGTTTATGCCAAGAATCTTGGTGTGAACATTGATGAGTTGTGGGTATCTCAACCTGATACTGGTGAGCAGGCTCTGGAAATAACAGAGAATCTTGTAAGAAGTGGTGCTGTTGATATTGTAGTTGTCGATTCTGTTGCGGCTCTTACTCCGGAAAAGGAAATTGAAGGAGAAATGGGTGATGCTGTTATGGGCATGC
>JAILQA010000512.1 GCA_024699205.1 Treponema sp.
TGGTTCAGAAGAAAATCTTGTAGATGCAATATATACTGTAGAAGAGCAGTCTACCACATCACTTCAGATGGGTATGACTTTCTCTGGAGTTTCTGATCCAAATGATATTCCTGTTTCACTTTATTTTAAGCTTGAAAACTCAAATCTTTTTGGTGAAGGTAAATCAATTTCTGCTTCTACAACTATTTCAAAAGCAGAACAGTCTATTGATTTGACTTATGCCCAGAACTGGCTTGGAAAGCTTCCTGTCGCATTCAGCGAATCCTTGTCTATAGCACATAAAAAAACATACGCACAGACAAATCAGTTCCTCCCGGATTTATCATTGAATCAGTATTATTACTATATGACTTATGAAGGCTGGACTGCATCACTTGGAACTGTTTTCTCTCGCCGCTGGCTACCTAATTTTGCAATCCTTACAGGGGCTGTTGGTATGAACAATGCCCTTTCAAATTATTCTTACGATGAAAACATTTACACACCGGTAGATCTAGGACTTTCTGTTTTTGCTAATAGATGGGGACTTTCAAACTCTGTATTTACAAGCCTTTCACTTGATGACCGCGATATCAATTATGATCCTTCAAAAGGCTGGTTTGCAAGTGAAAGACTTACCTGGTATGGTCTTCTTCCTGTTCTCGAAAAAGAGTTCTTCCTTCGTTCAGATACAAAGCTTGAAGGTTATCTGACCTTATTCAATTTTGCCGTTACTGATAATTACAACTTTAAGGCAGTTCTTGCACTTTATTCAGGACTCACTTCAATCTTCCCAACGCCAAATTCTTACATAAGTGATTCAAACAAGGCTTATATTGATGGTATGTTTAATGGACGTGGTTGGGTTGAAGCTTATAAATATGACGGTGCACGCGGAAAAGCAATGTGGAGCAATAAGGTTGAATTACGATTCCCAATTGTTCCTGGAATTGTTGGACTTGATCTTTTCTACGATGCTATTGTTGTTAAAGAAAATACAACTAAACTCTTTACCGAAACTTCACTTAATGATTTCTTCTTTAGCTTTGGACCAGGAATCCGCTTCCTTATTCCTCAGTTCCCTCTGCATCTTATGTTTACCTGGAGATACAGAATTGAAGATGGAAATCCTTACTGGGGCTTAAAGGAAAATCCAAACGATGCATTCCGCTTTGTTTTGTCATTCAATCTTGTAAACAGATAATTTAGAAGGATAATGTAACTGATAATCTTTTTTCAGGGGATTTTTATGAATAGATTTTTTAAGTTTTTAATTGCTTTTGGCCTGTGTTTTATTTTATTCTCTGCCGCTACATTTGCTCAGCAGATTACCCGCTTTGGAGTAGTTGATACTGCAAAAGTTTATACTGCTTATTTCAGAAATTCTGCTCCAATCCGAAATTACGAAAAGAAAAAGGCAGAGTTTCAGGAAGAAATAAATGTACGCACTGAAGAATTAAGAAAACTTCAGCAGAAAAAGCTTGAATATGAAAAGGCAGAAAACGAAACTCAGCTTTTGAGAATTGATGCCGAAATCACCAAGAAAAAGGATTATCTTACTGAATATACAAATGCAAAAAATGTTGAACTGGAATCTATGTTAAAATCTTTGCAGAATTCAGATGAGTTTTACAAAAAATTATACAACATTCTTGCTAAAATTGCAGAGAGTAACGGTTACAGTATGATTCTCAGTCTTCAGGAATCCAATGCAATTTTGTGGTACAGCAGCTCGGTTGATATAACTGACCAGGTAATTTCTGAACTTGGCTTATAAGCGGATTCTGTAAAATGGAAGCAGACTCATCAGAAAACCTCACCCCGATGATGGTTCAATATCGGGCAATTAAAAAACAGTATCAGAACGAAGTTTTATTTTTCAGACTTGGAGACTTTTACGAAATGTTCAACGAGGACGCCGTAGAAGTTTCAAGGCTTTTAAATCTGACTTTAACCCATCGTGCATCCCAGCCCATGTGCGGTATTCCTTATCATGCGGCAAAAGTATATATCGCACGTCTTTTAAGACTTGGTAAAAAAATTGTAATTTGCGAGCAGGTTGGTGAAATTCCAAAAGGCGGGAAGGGGATTGCAGAAAGAAAAGTTGTTGAAATCATCACTCCTGGAACTGCCGTTGAAACTGAATATCTTGAAGGAAATAAAGCAAATTATCTTGCCGCTCTCTCAATTTCGAAAGGTCGTGTCGGTTATGCTTTTATTGATGTTACGACTTCCTCTTTTAAGGCAACTTCCTGGCCGGCAAATAGAATGTATGAAAACTTTTCAAAAGAGTTGAACCGTTCTGCTCCAAGAGAGTTTTTGCTGCCTGCTTCCTTAAAAAATAATTCTGATTTGCAGTCGGCCCTTAGCGCTCACACGGATATTGCAGTTTCCTACTATCCTGACTGGGATTTTTCGCTGGACTATTCTTTCAAAAAACTTACTGCCCAGTTTGAAACAGTAACTTTAAAATCCTTCGGACTGGAAGATGATGCAGCTGAAATTGCGCCGGCTGGTTTTCTTCTTGATTATCTTGATAAAACTACTAATACAAAGCTGCCTCATATAAAAAGCATTCAGGTTTATTCAGACAACGAGTTTTTGATGATGGATGATTCTTCCCGACAAAATCTTGAAATCACCGAAAACATGCGGGATGGAACAATTCAGTATTCTCTGCTGGAATGTGTTAATTTTGCGAAAACTGCAATGGGAAACCGTTTGCTTCGTAACTGGCTTTTGTTTCCTCTTACAAATAAAGAACAGATTGTTGAACGCCAAAATAGAATTACTGTTTTTTATAATGACCGTCCTCTGCTTGAAAAACTTCGCAATGATTTGAGCGGCATTCTTGATATTGAACGCCTGGCCGGTAGAATTGCAATGGACAGGGCTCATCCAAAAGATTTGCAGGCTTTACGGGCCAGTCTTGAATCCTGGGTATATATAAAAGAATATCTTAATTCAGTTGATTTTTCCTTTATTTCTTCTGATGATTCTATAAAAATTATCGACATGATAAAAAATGCCATTCTGGATGACCCGTCTACTTCTTTGACTGACGGCGGAATTATCAAACCGGGCTGGTCTCAGAAACTGGATCACTGGCGTGGAATAAATGAGAACTTCAATAAGATTTTAAGTGATTACGAAGCTGAAGAACGCGAAAATACAGGAATCTCTACGCTAAGAATTAAATATACCAACAATTTTGGATATTTTATTGAAGTTTCAAAGGGAAAACTTTCTTCAGTTCCAACTCATTTTATTATGAGGCGTGCTCTTGTTAATGGGGACCGTTATACTACAGAAAAATTACAGTCGCTGGAACACGAGCTTACAGAGGCTTCTACAAAGATTCTAGAACTTGAAAGGGATTTGTTTGTTGAAATAAGAACTACGCTACATGAATATATAAATTATCTTCTTCAGATTGCTGATGAAGTTGCCAATACAGATGTTATTGCTTCCCTGGCTTTTGCGGCAATAAAGAATAAGTGGAATTGTCCTGTAATTGAAGATTCCACGATTTTTGAAATTGAAAACGGGCGGCATCCGGTTGTTGAAGCCCATCTTCCGACTGGGGAGTTTGTTCCAAATGATAGTTTTATAGCTGCCGGAAGTTCGGGTGGACTTGGATTTGGTACAGGTGGTATTGGAACTAGTGGTGCTGGTATAGACAACAAGGATATTATTCCGTCTTTTGATTTGATTACAGGCCCTAATATGGCTGGTAAATCCACTTATCTGCGACAGAATGCTTTGATAGCTTTGCTGGCACAGACTGGCTCTTATGTACCGGCTTCAAAAGCTAGAATTGGTATTATTGATAGGATTTTCTGCCGTGTAGGTGCTTCGGATAATCTTGCAAAAGGGGAATCTACCTTCCTGGTTGAAATGATTGAAACGGCAAATATTCTTCGTGCAGCAACCAGCCGTTCTTTAGTAATCATGGATGAGGTGGGAAGAGGAACTTCTACTGAGGATGGACTTGCCATTGCAAGGGCTGTCTCTGAATATTTAATTGAAACTATAAAATGTAAGACTTTATTTGCAACTCATTACCACGAACTGACAAGAATGGAACATCCTCTGCTTAAAAAGCTTTGTCTTGAAATATCTGAGCAGAACGGTAATGTCGTTTTTATGCGTAAGGTTATAGAAGGTGTTACTGAAAATTCTTATGGAATTCATGTTGCAAAACTTGCAGGTCTTCCTCAGGAAGTGATTAACCGGGCAAATACAATTCTTGCTCATATTCAGGCAGTTGCAGCTGATAAGCCTGTTCTCCCGGAAGAAAAAGAAATTCCTGCCAGCAAGGTAAATACAAGTTCGGCTCCAGGTCTTTTTAGTGATGAAGAAATAATTATTTCTGAAATACTTTCTGCTGATCCGGATAATATGACTCCGCTTGAAGCTCTAAAAACAATCGGTCGCTGGAAAAAGGAACTTTCTGGACTTTGATTTTCAGGTAATTTAAATATAACAGAAAATTATAATTTTTTTTCAGAAAAAACGCTTTTTTTTTCATTTTAAACA
>JAILQA010000514.1 GCA_024699205.1 Treponema sp.
TCCTAATTTTCGAGCTTCATCTTGTGCAAGAACTGTAAGAATTTTTTTTGCACGTGGTGAAAAATTTTTCATTATCGCCTCAAATAATTTAAAAATAGTATATTTAGATTATCGGCAGAGAGAGGGAAAATCGGCACATCAAGTTTTTCAAAATGTTCAAATTTATGATTTGCGCACAATCTCTAAAGGTTTTTCGCGGCCGGCTTTTACGGATGGAATTATTGAAACAATAAGAGACAAAATGATTGTAGCTGCAACAATTAAAAATAATTGACTGAAGGGAATATCAACTGGAATCTCCTGAAGATAATAAGCGGGGTCCATTAGTTTGATTGCGCTCATTTGCGAAAGAGGGATTCCTCGTAAAGCATAAATTATTCTGGCGCAAAAATTGACTATTTTTTCAACCGTTTTTACCAGGCTGTTTGCGTTTACAGAGCATAATAATCCGATTGGAAGACCAATTAACACACCACCAAAGCCACACATCATTCCTGTTATTAAAAAAGAAAGTGTAATTCCAGCCGGACTCGCGCCAATGCTTTTTAAAATTGCAATTTCTTTTTTTCGTTCCATAACCAGCATGATAATCGCCGAGGAAACATTTATTGAAGCAACCAGGACAATCAGCATCATGATAAATACCAGCATAACCTTTGTAGAAGCAAAATTTTCAAATTCACTTGCATGAACCTGATTCCATCTGTAAAAATTTGCTATTCTACCATGCTTCTGTTGTAAATCCTTCTGAATTCTGACCAATTCAGGAGAAAAGGCATTTGGAGTTTCAATCATGATGGTATAAGAAGCAGTTGAAAGCGAAAGTCCGGAATAGGCAGTTTCTATAGGAACAAAGACCCAGAGGGCATCCAATTCCTGATATCCTGAAGAAACGATTGCCGCAACCTTAAAAGAAGACATTTTTGGAGAAATTTTTCCGTTATTTGTTTTTGTCGTTATTATTCTAAAAGTATCTCCAGCATGCAGATTTAAGGTTTCTGCCATTTTCTGCCCTACTACCGCTGATTTGATATTTTTTTCAGCTTCATCACTTTTTGCATAATCTTCCACAGAACCTTCAATTACTGTAAAAAGATTTTTAAAAGATTCATTTCGCTCAAAAATATCTCTTTCCATTGCGCGGATTTGAATACCCGTTCTCAAAGATTTTCCTGCAGCAAGAGCCGTAATACCAATTTCAGGGTAAGCATTTTTTACGCCATTAACTTCTTTAAAAGTTTCAGCAAAAACCTTAAATTCCTCAAAAGTCTTTACTTCCTGACATGAACCTGCAACATAAGCCTGAATATGACTTGACGATAAACCGATTATTCTTTCTGTCATCCCCTCAATCATGCCGTTTGAAACCGAAAGAACAACAATTAAAGGAACAATACTTAATCCAATACAAAGTAAGGCTCCAAATAAACTTCTGCGGGCAGAAGATTTTTTTTCGGTTTTTGGGAAAATCAAACTTTTTGCAAACATTAAAGAAGCTTTTACCGTCATCAGTTTTTACCTTATTTTTATCAGTTATTATTCATTTTTACAGATTCAAGTTTTCCCTTTACAATCTTATAACAAAACTCACCTTTTTCTGCGAGTTTTACATCATGAGTAACCAGAATCAAAGTTTTATTATATTTTTCAACCATCGAAAAAAGCAAATCACCAATCATTACCGCATTATTGGGATCCAGATTTCCCGTTGGTTCATCTGCAAGAATTAAAGATGGATTGTTTATCAAGGATCGGGCGACTGCAACCCTCTGGCGTTCTCCACCAGAAAGCTGGGAAGGAAGATGAGATTTTCTGTCATAAACGCCAACATCATTCAAAAGTTCTTCCGCCCTTTCAATTGCTTCTTTTTTTGCCACGCCTGCAATATAAGCCGGCATATAAACATTTTCCAGAGCAGAAAAATCTTTAAGAAGATAATGGAACTGGAAAATCAAGCCTAAAAAGGAGGAGCGGTATTCAGCCAGATCATTTTCGCTTAATTTTCCGACATCCCATTTTCCCGCAATAACTGAACCGCAGGTAGCAGAATCAATTCCACCGATAATATTCAACAAGGTACTTTTTCCACTTCCGCTTTCACCGACAATTACATTTTTGCTTCCTTCAAGAATAGATAAATCCAAATCTTTAAGAATTGTAAGTCTTTCGCTGTCAGTTACATAAGTTTTTTCAAGATTTTTTATTTCAACAATAGTGCTCATATTATTGCTCATATTATTATTCAAATTATTACTCATCGTGCAAAACCTCCGCTACAGTCATTTTCAAAACATTTTTACTGGCCGCCCAGGACGCAAACAAAGGAGAAGCCAGACCAAACAAAGCAATCATAACAATTTCAGGAAAAAACATTCTTGCCGGTATGTTTGCGTATACCGCATAAGTTGAGTTTTCCTGAACAAACATAAGATTTTTAGGTGAAAAAACAGCCGTAAAAAAGTATTGAACCCAGAATAAAATATCAGAAGCAAAATTAAAAACAAAATTAGTATTAATGCTTATCAAAAGTCCCAAAATCACCCCAGCAAAAGAACCGATTACACAAGTTGTAAAACCCCGCATAATAAAAATTGATTTTATATCCGAGTTTTTAGCTCCGATTGCAGATAAAATTGCGATTTCGCTTCTGCGTTCATAAACAAGACGCCGCATTCCATTATAAATATTAATTCCCACAACAACAAAAATAAGAGCAACAAGAAGCAGAAGAATATTTTTTTCTATTCTCAAAGCACCAAAAAAGGTTTTATTGTAATCCCGCCATGACTGGAACTTTGCGCCAGTCATCCCT
>JAILQA010000002.1 GCA_024699205.1 Treponema sp.
ATTTATAAGATGTGAGGTAAACTATGAAAAGATTATTTAAGGTAGGAGTATTCGCTTTAGCAGCATTTTGGACTTTAGCATTATTTACAGCTTGTGCTTCTAAGGATAAAGTTCCTGCAAAAACAACACAAACTGTTCAAGAAGAAGATCCAGGCGTTGTTCTGCTTTTTGATGAAGCTACTGCTATCAAAGACACAGGAAGTAAAACGTTTAACGGAGTTTCAGCAATGCAGACTGTAAAAGATATGACTGTCGGCTGGAATCTGGGAAACACTTTGGATGCAATTGGAAACAGTACACTTAATTCTGAAACTAGCTGGGGCCAGCCAAGAACTACAAAAGAAATGATTGACGGGCTTGCCAACTCTGGAATTAAAACAATCCGTATTCCTACTTCTTGGGCAAAACACATGGATAAAAAGACTTACACAATTAATCCTGAATGGATGAAACGTGTAAAAGAAATTGTTGATTGGGCAATTGAAGATGGTATGTATGTTATTCTTAATGACCATCATGATAATTTTAACAATCCAGCTAAAATGCCTGCCTGTGTTGGTTATTATCCAAACGAAACAAACAAGGTTGAATCAGAAAGATTTTTGTTGAATCTCTGGACACAGATTGCTCTGGCCTTTAACGACGGATATGATGAGCACCTGGTTTTTGAAACCTTGAATGAACCACGCCTTGTTGGTACAAGTCATGAATGGTGGTTTGATCAGAATGCAGAAGAATGTAAAGAAGCTGCAAATTGCCTTAATGAATATAATCAGCTGATTCTTGATACAATCCGTAAAACTGGTGGAAACAACCAGAAACGTTATGTAAGTTGTCCTGGATTAGCAGCAGCTCCTGATGCAGCACTTAATCCGGCATTTAAAATGCCTCAGGATGATGAAAAAGGAAAGTTAATTCTTTCTGTTCACATGTACACTCCTTATAAGTTTGCAATGGAATCTCCTGGAATGACTACATTTACAACTGGACATCAGGCTGAACTTGGAAAATATTTTTCAAGATTGAACGCTTCTTTTATCAGCAAGGGTATTCCTGTAATTATTGGTGAAATGGGCGCTACAAACAAGGACAATATTGAAGAACGCGTAAAGTGGTTCAACTACTTCCTTACTCAGTCACGCAAATACGGTATGACAAGTTGTCTTTGGGATAACGGAGCCTGGGAAATCAGAAACAATGACTTCAACGAAAAATACGGTTTCTACAACCGCCGCGAACAGACCTGGTACTTCCCAGAGATTCTGGATGCGATGATTGAATCTACTAAAGAATAATTTATAATGCTAAATGCATAATGAAGAATTGAGAATGGAGTTTTTTTATGATTAAGATACTTTATAATTTTCGAAAGTTTCAAACCTTGTTACTTACAGTTTTATGTATGCTATTTATTTCGGCATGTTCTAACGAGCCAAAAATACCAGATTCGGAAGTAGCATTATATTTTGATGAAACCAGTGCAGTAAAAGACAATGGAAATAAACAATTTAATGGAGTTTCAGCAACACAAACTGTAAAAGACATGACTGTAGGCTGGAATCTTGGAAACACTTTGGATGCTACAGGCGGAAGCGGACTTTCTTCTGAAACAAGCTGGAGCCAGCCTAAAACCACAAAAGCAATGATTGACGGACTTGCAAATTCAGGAATTAAAACAATCCGTATTCCTGTGTCCTGGTCTAATCACATGAATAAAAAGAATTACACTATTGATTCTGCATGGATGAATCGTGTTAAGACTATTGTTGATTGGGCAATTGAAGATGGCATGTACGTAATTCTTAATGACCATCATGACAATTTTGGGTCTCCTGCAAAAATGACTACAGCCGCAGGTTATTATCCAAACAAAGTAAACAAAAATGAGTCAGAACGATTTTTGTTAAATCTTTGGACTCAGATAGCTCTAGCCTTCAACAATGGTTATGATGAACATTTAATTTTTGAAACTTTGAATGAACCACGCCTTGCAGGAACAAATAATGAATGGTGGTTTGATTCAAATAATGCAACTTGTCGAGAAGCAGCAGATTGTCTTAATGAATATAATCAATTAATTTTGGACACAATTCGTAAGAGCGGAGGAAACAATCAGAAACGTTATGTAAGCTGTCCTGGTTTGCAGGCTTCTCCAGATTCTGCATTTGCTAGTGCTTTCAAAATGCCTCAGGATGATGAAAAAGGAAAACTAATTCTTTCTGTCCACATGTACACACCATATTCGTTTGCAATGGAATCTCCTGGAGAAACGATATTCACCTCTTCTCATCAGTCAAATCTTGATTATTATTTCTCAAAACTCAATAATTCTTTCATCAGCAAAGGTTATCCTGTAATTATTGGCGAAATGGGAGCTACAAATAAGAATAATCTGGATGAACGTGTAAAATGGTTTAATTATTTCCTTACAGAATCACGAAAGTATGGTATGACAAGTTGTCTTTGGGATAATGGTGTCTGGGAGATTCAAGGAAATAAATACGATGAGCACTACGGTTTTTATAACCGTCAGAATCAAACATGGTATTTCCCAGAAATCCTAGAAGCAATGATTAATTCAACAAGAACTGACAAAATGTAACCGCAACAAATACTAAGAATTAATTTCTTTTGTATGCTTGACGGATACGTCAAAGCGGTATATATTAAAAAAAAGGCACCACGCGACAAGCGTCTTGCCTCACATTGAGTTTAACGTCATTTCAGACGAAGCCCACTTCTGAGTGCTAGACAGGGTGGGCTTATTTTTTTATATCCTACTTTACGCAAAGTTATTTAAATTCTATAATTCAAAAACAATGTAAACGGGTTAGGCTATGGAGCAACGAGCAACCGTAAGGTTGCGAAGGCCACTGGACTGAGCGTAGCGAGGGAAGCGGCTGACCGTTAGGGAATTGCGGAACAGCCGACTGCAAGGGCGGTTTACCGGGCTTGCAGGAACCTCCAGAATAAAAAAAAATAAATGACAGGAGTTTTAAAAATGGGTACAAATTATTTTAACTCAATTCCTTGGAGAGAGGCACGACTTCAACTTGGACATTGCCGTTCGATGGCAAAAGAGGAATTTGCTGACGGTGTGAATGCGCTTAAGGGTAAGAAGATTGTTATTGTCGGTTGTGGTGCACAGGGATTAAATCAAGGAATGTGTCTGCGCGATTCTGGTTTGGATGTTAGTTATGCTTTGAGAGACAGTGCTATTAAAGAAAAGCGTCAGTCCTGGAAAAATGCTACGGAAAATGGTTTTAAGGTTGGTACTTATGACGAAATGATTCCAACTGCTGATTTGGTTGGTAATCTTACTCCTGATAAGCAGCATACTCCGGTTATTACAGAAGTTATGCAGAAAATGAAGAAGGGTTCTGCTCTCTGGTATAGTCATGGATTTAATATGATTGAAGAGGGAATGCAGATTCGTCCTGATATTACTGTTGTTATGTGTGCTCCAAAGGGTCCTGGTACAGAAGTTTGGCACGAATTCCAGCGTGGTTTTGGTGTTCCTGATTTGATTGCTGTTCATCCGGTAAATGATCCTGAAGGAAAGGGCTGGGCTTATGCTAAGGCTCTTGCTGTTGGTATGGGAGGAAGCAAGGCAGGCGTTCTTGAAAGCTCATTTGTTGCCGAGGTAAAGAGTGACCTTATGGGCGAGCAAACAATTCTTTGCGGTATGCTTCAGGCTGGTACTATTGTTTGTTATGACAAGATGGTTAGCGAGGGTATTTCTCCTGAATATGCTACAAAATTCCTTATGCATGGCTGGAACGTTGTAAGTGAAGCTCTTAAATGGGGCGGTATTACAAATATGATGGACAGACTTTCTAACCCTGCAAAGATTAAGGCTAACGAGATTTCTAAAGAGATTAAAAAGCTGCTTGCTCCTCTTTATCAGAAGCACATGGATGATATTATTTCTGGTAAATTCTCAAGCACTATGATGGAAGACTGGAAGGCCGGCGACAAGGATTTGCTTGCTTGGCGTGAAGATACTGGTAAGCTTGCTTTTGAAAAGAATGCCGAAGCTGCTGATGAAATTACTGAGCAGGAATATTTTGACAAGGGTATTTTGCTTGTTGCTATGGTAAAAGCTGGTTGTGAGCTTGCTTTTGAAACTATGGTTGATGCTGGAATTAAGGAAGAATCTGCTTACTACGAATCTCTTCACGAAGTTCCTCTTATTGCAAACCTTATTGACCGCAAGCGTCTTTATGAGATGAACCGCGTTATTTCTGATACTGCTGAATATGGATGTTATCTGTTCAGCCGTGTTGCTGCTCCAATGATGGCAAAGGATTTAATGCCAAAGCTGCACACTGATGTTATTGGAAAGGGCTTGGATATTAAAGACACAAGCGTAAGCAATGCTGAACTTGTTGCTGTTAATGCCGAAATCCGCAACCACCCAATCGAGGTTGTAGGAAGAAAATTAAGAGAATATATGACAGCAATGAAACCAGTTTTATAGCGAAGCTATAAAATTGGAGGCAAAAGCTTGTGCTAGACGCAGATGAATTATGTCGATTATGACGTTAATTCATCTGCGTTTTTTTATTCCATTTTTAACTTTTAATTGTATTCTCTAGAATGTGTGTTATAATCATTATTAAGTTTTACTAAAGTTTTGCAGAAACTTTAAAATTAAACGGTCACAAATGGATGAATAGAGAAAGCGATATAAATAAAGCAAAGATTCTCTTGATTGAAAGCAGCCAAAAGAATGTAGACATGCTTAAAAATTTTGTTTCCGAGCATTTTGAAGTTACTTTAGTCACTCCAGAATCTATTGTTGATACCTTGATTAATGGCAGCCAGAAATATTCTACGGCGATTATAGAAAGCGAATCTGCACTTTCTGTTCTTCAAAAACTAAGAGATAATCCAAAAACTGAAAATTTTCCTGTTTTAATCAGCACAACAATTGAAGATATCAGCCTTGAAAATGAACTTCTAGATTTAGGCTCCATCGATTTTTTGAAAAAACCTTTTAATAAGCGCCGTGTCCTCAACCGAATTAAAACTGCAGTAAAGATTTCGGAATCTAACAGAATAATCAGTGAGCTTGAGCATGATGAATTAACCGGGCTTCTTACACGCAAATCTTTCTTGCAAAAGGCAAAAACAATTATCGATAATAATCCAGATAAAACTTTTTGTCTTCTCGCTTTTGATTTTGATAATTTTAAGTCATCAAACACTTTGTATGGCGTTGATAAATGTAATGAATTCCTCTCTTATACTGCAAAAAAAATGATGAGCCTTACAAAAGAAGGAATTGCAGGAAGATTCGGCGGCGATCAATTTATTTTACTACTTAAAGATAGCGACAGACTGAATATAGAGCGTCTGGATAATATTTCAAAAGCAGTTCTTGAAAATGCACCTATTCCTCATCAGGTTGTAAAAATAGGTGTTTATGCCCCTATTGACCGTTCAGTTGCTCTTGTAATTTGCTGCGACCGTGCTTTTTTTGCCCTAAATGAAATTAAAGGGATTTACGGCAAGGATATAGCTTTTTTTGCAGACAATATTCAGAACAGGCTTTTAAGTGAACAGCGAATTATAGAATCTATGGAATATGCTCTTCAAAACAACCAGTTCCAGGTTTTTTATCAGCCAAAGCACGAATCCATAACAGGTCATATTGCAGGAGCAGAAGCACTTGTCCGCTGGAAAAACTCTGAATACGGTTATCTGGCGCCAAATGAGTTTATTCCTCTTTTTGAAAAAAACGGTTTCATTACCAAGCTGGATAATTTTGTTCTTGAACAGGTTTGTAAGGATATTAATCGCTGGCAGCAGGAAGGGCTTCCTCTGGTGCCAATTTCTGTAAACTTTTCGCGCAGAGATTTTTTGGAAGAAGGCTGCATTGAAAAACAGTTTAATATTATTGAACATTATGGAATAGACCACAATCTTCTTCATATGGAAGTTACAGAATCGCTTTATTCCGAAAACACCGAAATCATTATTTCACAGCTCAAGCAAACTCAAAAACGTGGTTTTATGATTGAGATGGATGACTTTGGTGCCGGCTATTCATCTCTTGGACTTCTTTCGACTTTCCCACTTAATGTAATTAAGCTTGATATAAGTTTTGTCCGCAATATTAAGACCAATGAAGTAGTAATTGAAAACATAATCAAAATGGCTCACAGGATGGGGCTGCTTACGGTTGCAGAAGGAGCAGAATCTCACGAAGAGTTTAAAATTCTTAAATCACTTGGCTGCGATTATATTCAGGGATACTTCTTCTCAGGTCCACTCCAGGTACGGGATTTTGAATCATATCTGCGGAAAACTTCAGTTTTGTCTTATGATAAAACAGCTCACAAAAAAACAAAGGCAGCTGACTCTCCAGTTAGCGAAGAAATTCTCACTGCCGCAAATGAAGTTGCAGAAGGAATTCCAGGCGGATTTTTATCCTGCCATGCAGATGGAAATCTTGAATTAATTTCGTTTAATCACGAGCTTATTCAAATGTACGGCTGCGAAACAGCAGAAGAATTCCGTGAATATGTCGGCAATTCTTTTAAAGGCATTGTTCACCCGGATGATTTTGAGCGCGTCCTAAAGAGCATTAATTTTCAGCTTACTCCAGAAAATGATATGATTTATGTTGAATACAGAATCAAATCAAAAGATGGAACAATCAAATACATAAAAAATTACGGCCGTCATGTACTTACAAATAATTATGGTGGTATTTTCTACATCTTCCTGAATGACATTACAATTGAAGAACGACTTAAAGCTGAAGTAGAAGTTGAACTTGCCAAAAAGATGGAACTGCAGAAAATGGCAGAATCAGCTTCTTTTGCAAATCAGGCAAAAAATATTTTCATGTACAATATCTCAAAAGATATGATTACAATCATGAAAGATATAATTACGCATACTAATGATATAAAAACAATCATCAATGATAACGCCGTAGAAAATAAAAAAACAGCAACAAATGAAACAATCAAAAATATTGAACGTTCCGAAGAACAGCTGATGACCTTCATAAACAATGTTTATGAACTAGCTCAGATTGAAAAAAATGAAATCCAAGTAACAGAAATCCCTACCGACATAACTTTAGCCGTAGAAAGAATCTATGATTTAATTAAAGAAGAAGTCGAGAAACGCGGAATCGAAGTAGAATATTGGATTGATTTTAAATATCCTTACATATATCAGGATATAATTCATACTACAGATGTAGTTATGAATATTATTTACAATGCAATAAAATATACTCCACGCGGAGGAAAGATTAAATTCAACATAAAGCAGATTCCCGATACTATTCAAAACGGCTGCACAATTGAGTTTACCTGCGAAGATAATGGAATTGGTATGCCCGAAGACTTTTTACCAAATGCCTGTAAGGATTTCGCCCGCGAAGATAATGAAATCAATAAAGAAAATCCTAGTGCCGGGCTTGGTTTAAGTATTGCAAAATCCCTGATTTCTCTTATGAATGGCACAATTGAAATTAAGAGCTCTAAAGGGAAAGGAACAATCGTAAAAACTTCCCAGACACACCATTATGCAAAAAAAGAAGATGTAGAAAAAACGCCTCTTCTGATTGATAATTTGAGATTGTAAAAAAAGGATTTTTCTTTATCCAAATATTTAAAACTTACAGACCACGGGCCCAGGCATAAGTGCTTAAATAGGGGTCAGGACGAACAGGAGTTTCTGTTGCAAACAATTCCTCTATCTGACCGTTTGCCGCGACTTTTCCAATCCTTATAGTTTTGTGAAGATGCTGATTTAATCCCTCTATCGTAACAATCCCTTCCGGTGCGACAAAACTCGTCCCTTTTGCGGCAATCCTCACCGACTCAACATCAAAAGCCCCAGCCTTTTCACACGCAGCCGCCCAAAGATAAACCGCATTATAAGCCGCTTCTACAGGATCGCCAATTTCCATGTTTTCGCCATATTCTTTTTTATAAGCATTAATAAAATCTTTATTCCTCTGACTGTCGATGGACGCAAAATAATTCCAGCACACATAATTTCCAGCGAGCTTATCTGCCCCAATGACACTTATTTCACTTTCAGAAATAGAAAAACTCATTACAGGAATCTTTTTTGCCTGGCGTTCAAAATGCTTGAGCTGAGAAAAAAAATGAAAATTAGAATCGCCATTCAAGGTGTTTATTATAACGTCCGGCCTGCACTCTTTGATTTCTTCAAAAAAATCATGAAAGTTTACCTCGTTCATAGGAACATAAGATTCGCCGACACATTCACCACCAAGATATTTGAGCTGGGCTTTTATAATCTTGTTTGCTGTATGCGGGAAAACATAGTCGCTTCCAATAAGGTACATTCTTTTACCAAAAGCCTCTGCACAATAATCAATTGCAGGCACAACCTGCTGATTCGGGGATGCACCAGTGTACATTATGTTGGGACTAGCTTCAAAACCCTCATATTGAACCGGATACCACAAAAGCCCGTAATATTCTTCCAGTACAGGTTTAACAGCCTTTCGCGAATCCGAAGTCCAGCAGCCAAAAATTGTTGCAACCTTATCTTCTTTTATAAGTTTTTTAGCACGTTCTGCAAAAATCTGAGGCTTACTTTTGCCATCCTCCTGAATTGGAAGGATTTTGCAGCCAAGAACACCCCCCTGCTCGTTTATCTCTTTAATTGCAAGCATTTCTGCATTACAAACCGCAACCTCACTGATTGCCATTGTTCCAGTAAGTGAATGCAAAAGACCAACCTTTACAGTCTTTTCGGCTTCCTTGCAGGAAATCACCATTGAAAACATTGAAATCAAAAAAATAATAGAAATTACTGATAATAAAAATCTTCTAATATCCGCTTTCATAAATGACCTCAAATCCCTGCTTCCGTTCTTATTTCTATAAAACCTCGTAAGTTTTCATTATGCCTTTGCCCTTTACTTCACATTCAATTGGTTCGCTGAAACATATTTCTTTTCCATAAATATCAAGCTGACCACACTGCTCCAATTGCTCCTTTAAAGCTTCTGTGATTCTGATTGTTCCCGGGCGTGCTGCAGTTTCCATTCGGCTGGCAACATTTACCGTATTTCCCCAGACATCATAAATAAACTTTGTAGTTCCGATTACGCCGGCAGTTACAGGACCGCAATTCAAACCAACACGAATCTGGTATTTAATTTCAGAAGTCTTATTGTATTCTTCCAAATCTTCATACATTCCTTTGGCAAAGGCAATCATTATTCGGGCATGATTTTCGTTTGCTTCCGGGATTCCACAGGCCGCCATGTAGGAATCTCCGATTGTCTTGATTTTTTCCACGCCCATTTCTTTTGCTCTTTCATCAAAGCGTGTAAAAAGATTATTCAAGGCGCGTACAATTTCCTGAGCCGAAAGACCACTTGATGCCTTTGTAAAACCGACAATATCCGAAAAAAGAAGGGTCACGTTTTCAAAATCTTCACCAAAAGCTTTGTTTTTATCGCTGATTGATTCTTTAAGCTTGTCAGCAATCTTGTCCGGTAAAATTGAACGCAAAAGCATATCAGATTTATCTTTTTCAATTTTCAAATCGGCAGTTCGCTTCTGAACAAGTGCTTCAAGCCGCAGATTTTCCTTTTTAATTCTACGTTCCCTGATATAAAAGAACCCAGAAAATGCAGCAAGAAACAAAAGAATAAAAATTACCCAGAAAATCGCACTTTGATAAAAAAATGGCTTCTGGAAAAAGAACATCATTTCGTCATTTTCGGACTGAACGCCGCTGCCATTTATTGCGTAAACCATGAATGAATGTTTTCCAGGATTAAGGTTTGTATAGGAAACAACACGCTCTCGCCCCGGCAGTGAGTAAGAATTTTCAAAATTTGTGAGCATGTGGGAAAATAAAATTCTTTCAGGGGCGTCAAAACTGATTCCAGTATATTTTATGTCTACGCGTTTTGTTCCCGGTTTAAGAATTATCATTTTGCGGAAATCTTTGTATACGATATTGTCAACAGTGATTGTTTCAATGCGTACAAGCGGCGTTACAGAAGATTCGGAAATCTGATGAGGATTATAAACGGCAATTCCATCAATTAATGGGAACCAGAGCCGACCATGCCTGTCTATAATCGCCTGGGCGGTAGAAGTCGGGCCGTCAGAATCAAGTCCATCGTTTTTGTTATAATATCGAGCTGGAATTACAGAACGCTTGCCTGATAAAAGTTCATCAATTTCGTTTACAGAAAGCGATGCTATTCCGTGGTTATTTGTAATCCAGGCATTGTTTACTCTGTCAAAAAGAATCTGGAATACTGAGTTTGTGCCTATTCCGTTTTCTGAATTAATTGAATTGCAGACTAAAGGCACATCCACAGAAGAATCAAAATTATCTATACGGGTAATTCCGCTTCCGGTACAAATCCAGTAATTTCCATCTTTATCCTGCGAAATTTTAAAAATCACATTACCTGCAATCCCATCGGCAGAAGTAATATGCCTGAAAATCTTTTCCTGATACATAAGGAAGATTCCGCCGCCGTCCGTACCAATCCAGACTACATTATGCGTATCTTTATAAATTGCCATTACATATTCGGTTTCAAGTTCACCCGAGTTCTGCTTAAAGGATTTTATACTTCCATCCGGGTGGATTATACTTAAGCCGGTTGTAGTGCCCACGTAATATTCATCTTTATCCGTGCTGATTGCCACCCTTACTTTGTTTCCGGCAAGTCCTTCATCAGTAGTCCAGCTTCTGATAGTTTTTCCGTTATACAAAAGCTGACCAGGGCGTGTGTAACAGCTTACAAGAATCTCTCCCTGAGGCAAGGCTTCAACGTGCCTTATTCTTATTCCTTTTGTATATTCGGTAAGAAGATTTTCTTCCAAGGAATCATTCAAAAAACAAAGAACTCCGTCATCGGTACCAGCCCAGATTCTTCCGTCAAAAGTTTCTGTAAAGGAATTAACTGTATGCCCAAGCCTGAACATTTTGAACTTGCCCAAAGCCATTTTACCAATACCATTACGGTCAGTAGCAAACCAGATATTGCCTTCCCTATCCTGCATAATTTTATTTATATTAGATTCAGAAAGCTCTTCTTCACCGTGATATTCAATAAATTCTCCTCCTGTATAAACGACAAGGCCCTTTTCTGTTCCAAACCAGATTGTACCTTTTGTATCCTGAAGAATTGTAGTTGTTGGAACAGAATCTAGAATTGTATGAGTTTTATGAATGGTGACTTTATTATTCTTCATACTTGCAATACCTTTATCACCAAGTCCAAACCAAAAAGTTCCGTCTTTAGCTTCAAAAACTGCGGTCGCAAAATACTGCGAAAGTTCAGAAAAAGCAGGTATCGAATTAAAAAGAGCTTTGTTTTTACAGATAAAAAGTCCGTTTTCGTTTGAAGTTGTCAGCCAGATTTCCCCGTTAGAATCGCATAAAAGATGAGAAACAATTACACCGTTTGCTGTCGTGCCCGCTCCAAACTGAGGATTTATAAGTTTTCCATCGGGAGTTAAATAAATTACACCGCTTGCAGTTCCAACCCAGATATTGCCGTTTTTATCTTCACAAATTGCTCGTACAGAATTGTTTGGCAGACCATTTTCTACTGTATATAATTTATTTCCATTCTCGCTGATTTTATGCAGGCCTTCGTCATTTGAACCAAGCCAGATATTTCCTCTTGAATCTTGAAGAATTGTCCTTACAGAAACAATTCCTAAATCTTTATTGGTAGAGCGGTTTAAAATAGTGAATTCAACGCCATCAAACTTAACCAGTCCCTCATAAGTACCTATATTTATAAATCCATCCTTAGTCTGATAAATATCATTCGCAGTTGTTCCCGTAAGTCCACCAAAAGATGTCCAAAACTGATACACATAATTATCAAAAAAATTATCCTGTGAAGCATCCTTTTTAGAATCAGACAAATAAGTAGATTGGGCATAAATTGGACAGATTGAAAAAATTAAAAGAAAGAAAAAGAGAAAAAAAGATTTAGGAATTGTTTCTGTAAGGACAATTCTTCAAG
>JAILQA010000025.1 GCA_024699205.1 Treponema sp.
TATAGAAGAAACATGCTAAAATTCGAATAAATAAGACAATCTAAAGTAATTTGAAGCGGAAAAGGAGTCCCCAAAGCCCCCTCATAACCCGGAGGCCGCACCCATCCCCCAAAAAAAATACCCTCTGGTCCAATTTCAAAAATCCTGATAAGTTGCAAGTATGCACAATTTAGATTCTACTCAATTATTGCACAGTTTACAAACCGGATTCATTTCTAAAGCCCATCATTTAATAAAATATAAAGATTATTTTATTGATAACACCCGTTTTAATTGGATGAGTAAAACAAAAGATATTTAAACTCTCCAGATGTTGAAGCAATTTTGAATCAGGAAAACCGATTATGATTCAAAAGAGCAAACTCAAATTCCAAACGAAAAAGGCCAGATGCTGCCTGTTGTGAATTTACAGTTTGACATTGAACCTGCTCTTCCGCAAAATATATATAATTATTTAGAGGCATGATAAATGAAACAAGTAACAGTCAGCGGCGCTATCATTCTGCGCACAAATCCACAAACTCACAAAAAAGAAATCTTTGCAACTCAGCGCGGTTATGGCGACTATAAGGATGGCTGGGAAATCCCGGGTGGAAAGCTTGAAGCAAATGAAACACCCGAAGAGTGCATAGTCCGCGAAATCCGGGAAGAACTTGCTACCGAAGTTCGCGCAGAAAAAATCCTTGGTCTTGTAGATTATGATTATCCCACCTTCCATCTGACCATGCATTGTATTTTGTGCACAATCCTTTCTGGCGAATTAAAACTTCTTGAGCATGAATCGGCCCTCTGGCTTACAAAAGAAACTTTGCGTTCTGTAGATTGGCTGCCTGCTGATAAGTTAATTTTAGACAAAATCGAAGAAATATTAGAATAAAGTCCAGAAGTGAATCGTATTCATATCGCAGGGTTCATTTATTCCGTGGTTGCCTAAAAGTCCCAGCCAGCGATGACAACCATGGTCCGGGGCAAAAGCAAGTGCAGTATGATGCTTGTCCTTCCATTCAGATTGGATTAACTCTTTAAGAGCAAAATATTCGGCAACATTCTTTTTGAGCGCACGTTTTGCAAAAGGACCAGTTGGAGAAGAACGGTGCATCCAGTAATCATAATCCGTGTTGTACAAAACAATTAAATCATACTCATCTTTTTTTATAAGTTCCTGCGCTTTTTCGTTACATTCTTTTACAGTTTTGAAAATATAATAATCCATCTTGCGTTCAAGAAAAATCAAACTGATGGAATCACCTTCTGTAGAAACTATTGCAACTTTCTTTCCTGCTTCAATCAATCTGTCAAAAATTGTTTCGCATTTTAGGACGGGCTTTGTATAACTTTGAATCCCATGTTCAGAAGGCTGAAGCCCCGAATACATCGAACCAAAACAAGCGGGTGTAACCGGAGGAAAAACAGAAAGCATAGGAAGTTTTAAATCTGTATTTGAATCAAGAGCCGAAAAATATTTTTTTTGAAATCGTTTGTAAATCCAATAAGCAATTGCATCAGGATTGTACATCACTACTCGGTCGCATTTTTGGCCGCCAAACTTTTCCTGAGCTTTTAAAAGCACTTCATCTATCGGCTGAGCCATTTTCTCCCCGGCAGAGACTCCAAGCAAAGAAAGTACTGTCGAAGCAACTTGAGTTATACAAATCTTATTAAAATCCTTCATATCGTTTTCCCTTGTCATCTATTTTATTATCTATTTTACCGCAATAACTGAACCGACCGTTGCTATAATCGAGCCTAAAATCACTATCAACTGGAAAGGCAATTGTCCAAATCTTCCGCAAATCAAACTCTGCCCGGTACGTTTGCGTGAACGGTTATAAGCAATAATGATTCCAATTCCTGTCAGCACCTGAATAATTCCCGCAAGCCGCGCAAAACCAACAAAACTGGTCATTCCGCCCAAGGCAAGAATAAGACAGGGAAGAGTTGCCAGAAGCCAGCAGAGCTTTAAGTTCCATTTTGTCTGTTCAGCAATAATATCCCGCATATTAAGGGTGTTTGCCCAAAAGGAAGTAGATAATGCTAAAAGAGAAAAAATGTAACCCACAATGCTGACCCAGCCGCCAAGACTAGCACTCAAATCAACAAGAGCACCATTTTTTGTTATTGCCTGACCAGCACCCAAAAGAGTCATGAAAGTTACTACAATAATAAGGAATGCGTTGATTCCAGTTCCCGCAGCAATCGCACTGATAATTTTTTTTCGGTCCCCATCAACCCCCTTTACAACCTGAGGAACGCTCATAACTGCCGAAAGTGAAAAGGCAACCGTGCTGTAAAGAGCCATTGAGTTTGACGCAGCAATAAACGAAGAGGGAAGGGCATTCATTTTAGAAGTTACAGTTGCCACAAAAAGGATTCCAATTACAAGCACCATAGCGATTACAGAATATTTTTCGCAAATCCCGACAATCTTCATTCCAAAAAAGACAACAAGCCCCGCAATCACATAATAAATCAACATTCCAGCCCAAGAAGGCAATCCGAACCAGCTTGTAAAAACCGCAGCAGACCCCGTAATAAAACTTGCAACATTACACAAAACACTGAAGGCAAGAAAAGCAAAAACAATCCAGGTTGCAACCTTTTTGAATCGTCCTGTAAAAAGTTCATTTTCAAAACATTTAACAAATTGAGCACCCTTGTTGTTAAGCGAAAGTTCCGCAATCATAAGATGAAGCAAAAGATTTACAGAATAAGCAATTGCCAAAATCCAAAGAAAATCCCACCAGGGCGCCCTAGAAGCCAGATAAGGCACCGCAAGAATCCCTGCTCCAACCCCATGCCCCACAATAATACTGATAGCTTCCATAAAAGTCAGCCGTGATTCACTTTGGATTTCGTTTCCTTTGTTTTCATTGATGATTTCGTTGCTTTGCGTTTCCATTTTGGTGCTCCTTTTTTGAAAATCTGATTACGATTATTATACCATATCAGTATCGGAAGTCATGCAAAAAAGAAAATCTCAGTTACGTTCTATTTCAGGTGCCAGCTCACTTTTTTGAGTCTGATTTTGAGTTTGTTCCCGTTTCCAAACTCCTCTTGAGATAAGAATTATCACAGTGGCGCAAACATAAATCACAATTTCTACAATCACAGTGTTGACCTTGAGGAGCGCGAGACTTGCTGTTACTGCGTCCACAATCATATGAAGAACAATCGCAATCGGATACAGGAAGATTTTCTGCTTATTCTTAACTGCAGTCCACACCAGAACCGAAAGTGAAATATGAATCGCAACTGCCGGGATCCGTTCAATTATACCAGCAATATAGACCATCGGATTTGCAGTCTGCAGTGTCAAAAAAGTCTGCTCCATAGTTTCCAATGCTTTTCCACTGACAGTCTTTGTAATAAGCTCAGTATTTCCGGAATTAATCAGCACAGAAAAAACTATGTTTGTAACAGCTCCCGAAAGAAGAATATAGAAAGCCTCGAATCCACCATGACCCGCGCCGTACATAAGTGATGTATAATCATCATCCCTTGATTTCTTCAAGACAGTTTTAAAAGCCAGAAATCGCCCCGTTTCTTCAAACAAGCCTGCCATAAATCCGCCGTACAATCCGTACAAAATCGGTTTTGCCATAAGAGCATCTGCACGTCCGCCCCCAAGGATAATCGTGTGAAAAATCCCTTCAAGCACGAGCGCAAAAATTGCAAACGTCGCACATCCGATAAAGAACGTCATTTTTTTACACCCGAACTTCTTCCTGTAAAATACGAACAATCCCACCGGAATTAAAATAGCAACCAAAAGCGAGATTCCCATTGTAACAAAACTTAATGCTGGAACTGATTGTGCTGTCATATTGCACCTCCTTATATCTACATGCTAAGGCTTCCACCAAGTGGAAGGTCAAGAA
>JAILQA010000027.1 GCA_024699205.1 Treponema sp.
AGGGCTACGACATGCCAATGGAAAACAAGCTTACAAACGTTCAGACCGGCCACAGCACAACTCTTAAAATTGCCAAGGTTGTCGCTTTGGACAAGGAAATCCCAGCCCGCTACTTTACACAGAACTTTTTGACAACAGGAAAATAATGTCATTTTATTGAGGCATAAAAATGAAACAGACAAATAAACTTTTATTACTAACTGCCGCCCTTACAATGGGGCTTGGAACAAGTGCCGCCTTCGCCCAGGATTTTGGCGACTTTGGCGGATTCGATGATTCTTTTGGTGAAGACTCTTCTGCCGATGCTCTGGGTTCCGGCTCAAAGCTGGAAGTAAGCGGTTCCGCTTCTTTAGACCTGCGTGCCTATGTAGACACCAGCGACAAAGATGATGCTGCTTCCAACACCGATTCCGACTCTTCTGCCGACGATATAGAAATGGAAGCAACTCCTTCCGCCACAGTAGACCTTAGTTACAGTGGCAAAAAATCTGACATGGAGCTTTCTCTTTGTATCGATGCAGACCGAATCCAGGCCCACCCCGAAGACGTAATAGACGAGCTTGTTTTGCGCGGCCGCTTTGGAGATTACTTTACCTTAGAAGCCGGAAAAATGAAGCTTGTCTGGGGGAAAGGTGATAAACTCCACGTTTTAGACAACTTTAATGCTGACGACTATTCAGACTTTATCATCCCGGATTACCTGGACCGCCGTATCAGTACTCCAATGGTTCGCGGTCTTGTAAGTCTTCCCTTTGCAAACTTGAACATAGAAGGCGTTTACACACCATTTTTACCGGTAGACCGTTTTGACACTGATGGAAGATGGACTCCTTCTCAAGTAACAAGTCTTTCTTCCAGTGTAACCAATGCCGCTAGTGCAAAAGTTGCTGCTGCATTCACAGATTATACAAGTGCAAGCGCAACTCTTGGTGGAGCAGGTGCTGCTTACGAATTATCAAAAGAATCTGCCGCAAAAGCTAAAACAGCCCTGGAAAGTGCAACTGCTGCCTTTAATCAGGCAAACACAGCATTTACAAGTGCCAGTACAAAATATTCAGCAATTCTTTCTGGATTTGATCAGGCAAAAGCAGTCAATTCTTCTATAACCTGGGATTATTATCTTACAAATATTGCACAAGTTAGCCCGGAACAGTTTGAATTACTCCGCAAAGGCTATTCAGAAGCTGCCGCCGCATATTATGCTGCATCTGCTGCAAAAGAAACTGCCCAAACAACTTACGACAGCTATACACAGGCAGAAACACAAGCCCTTATCGCCTACAATCTGGCAAAAGCCAACGCAAAATCAGCAGGGGAAGCTTACATGCTCGCTCTTACTTATGCTAACGAACTTTCAGCAGATCCAAGCGTAATTTACCCGGATTTATCTTCCTTAAAATATGGTCAGTTTGGCGGACGTGCAACCTGGACTTTAGGCATGATTGATATGGGCTTAAGCTATTATAACGGTTGGTATAAACAGCCAAGCTTCAATGCCGATAAACTCGACTCCTTTGTCACAAGCTATCTTACAAAAGGCACAGTTAGTGAAGATGAAAAATTCCTTGCTTACGACAAAAAACAAACTTTTGGAGCGGAAGCTTCTTCTATTATCTGGCACTTCAATGTACGCGGAGAATTTGCCTATAATCTTACAGAAGATACAGATGGAACAAATCCCTGGGTACACAACAATTCAATTGCATGGCTTGGTGGATTCGATATCGATCTTCCCTTCTGGAATGCAAATTTAAATGTTCAAGAAACTGGAACTTACATTTTGCACAAGGATGAATGCGATAAAAATCCTCTTGATGTAGATTATGCAGCCAATGCTTACAGCAACAATAAAATTGTCTGCAACTTTACAACTTCCTTTATGAATGGCAAAATTGCACCAGAAGTTACAGCAATGTACGGTTTTGAAAACGGAGATTTAGTTGTAATGCCAAAAATTGCCTTTAAACCAGACCAGAATCTTACTCTTACAGCAAGTGGGATGTACATCTGGTGCAAAGATGACAAGAGCGAATTTTCAGCCTGGAAAGACAACAGTTTTGTAAATATTGGAGCAAGCATACAGTTCTAATTTTCAAACTGCCACTTCTTTTACCCAGTCTGTTTTTCCTAATTTTCCATAATCAATTGTCAATAAGACCAAATTTCGAGTATAATTGCTTTTATGAAATACAAGATTTTTATTGATGGAAAAGAGGGAACGACTGGGCTTAAGATTTTTGAGAGATTTGAGGGGCGGTCGGATATCGAGATTTTGACAATCAGCGAGGAAAATAGAAAAAATCCTGTCGAAAAGGCGAAGATGATTAATGCTTCGGATTTTACTTTTTTGTGTCTTCCGGATGCAGCTGCTATTGAATCTGTAGAACTTTGCACAAATCCAAATACAAAAATTATAGATGCTTCTACGGCACACAGAACAAATCCTGCCTGGGCTTACGGTTTTCCAGAGCTTGGGGCGGATTTTAGAGAAAAGATTGTAAAATCTAAGCGGGTTGCCGTACCGGGTTGCTATGCAAGTGGTACTATTGCAATCTGTTATCCGCTGGTGAAGTTTGGAATTATGCCGAGAGATTATCCTGTGGTGGTTCATGCAGTGAGCGGTTATTCCGGAGCTGGAAAAAAAGCAATTGCACAGTATGAAGCTGAAGGTAGAGATCCAAGCCTTGATTCTCCTCGTTTGTATGCACTAACACAAATGCACAAGCATCTTCCTGAAATGAAAAAGATTTCTGGCCTTGATTACGAACCGATTTTTAATCCATATATCTGTGATTATTTTCAGGGAATGACAGTAACGGTTGGACTTCATTCACGACTGCTTGCTAAAAAGGTGACAGCCCATGATGTTTGGGAAATGTTTGCAGCTCATTATGAAGACTGTCGTTTTGTAAGGGTTGCAGCTTTTATGGGAGAAGGTGTTTTGCCAGAACAGTTTATTCCTGCAAATACATTAGCTGGTACTAACGAGATGCAGGTTTTTGTATATGGAAATGATGACAGAATTATGGTAACAACTCGTTTTGATAACCTTGGAAAAGGTGCAAGCGGAGCTGCCGTTCAGTGCATGAATATAATGATGGGGCTTGATGAGACTACCGGTCTTGTTTAATAGCAGCGAATTATACAGGAGTTAATTATATGGCTAAAAAAAAGAGCAGAGCAAAATTAAAGTTGAAGATAAAGTTCAATTATGATGCACCTGTAACGTTAACTTTTACATTGCTTTCTGTACTTTTATTTGTCATTGATTTTATTTTTCTCAAAGAAAGGCTTAATTCCTCAATCTTTATAACACCAACAGTTAGTGGAGATTTCCAATTTAGTTTTTCTTCCCTTAATAGTTATCTCCGTTTATTCCTGTATATTTTTGGAAGGGAAAGCACACTTCTGTTTTTTTCAAGGCTTGTGATTATAACACTGCTTGGTCCAAGAATGGAAGAACGCTATGGTTCGGCTGTGATTGGAATTATGATTCTGGTTTCAACTTTCTTTACAGGAGTCTTGTTTGCCTCTTGCTGTAAAGTTTCATTTAATGGTAGCACCCCGATTGTCTTTATGCTAATCCTGCTTGATATGCTCTTTCATATTTCAAAGAAAACTGTTTCTCTTTCATCTGCTTTAGCTACAGCTTTATTTATTGCCTGTCTTTTTATTAACCCAAATGAAAATGGACTTGTAGGTATTTTAATTGTACTTGCCGGTGGATTATGCGGCAGCCTTTTTGCCTTTATGGCATCACCGAAAACACGTGCAAGAAAAACTGTGAGCAAGGTAGAGAACAAGAATGCAGAAAAGTCAAAAAGTGCAGAAGAACCCGTTGTTCCGGAATCTCCTGCGACGGGTAGCAGCGATGAGACAGTTGTTGGTTCAATAAAGTTTTAGATTTACTATACCTGGAACTGGTCTACCTGCTTTCCAATTTCGGCAATTGAACCTTCCATAAGTGTGGATATTTCTGAAAGAGCATCACCAGTTGTATCAATCTTATCAGTACTGTCTCTCATTGCAGTCATTCCATTTTTCATTTCACTTGTCTTTTCTTGTAAAGCATTAACCTGTTCCATGATTTTACGGCTGTCAGATGTCATTTCTTGTGATGCTTGTTGTACTTGTTGTGTACTATCGTTCATGCCTTGAAGTGCATCCGTTATCTGAACAGATCCCTGCTGTTGTTCTGTCATTGCCTGTTTAATCTGTTGAACAAGAGTATCGGTTTCGTGTAT
>JAILQA010000464.1 GCA_024699205.1 Treponema sp.
TTGATGGCGATGTTTTTGATGTAAATGGAAAACTTATTACAGTAAAACCCGCTGTTGAAAAACAAGGCCATCTTGAGTACTGGCGAAAAAACAAACTGCATAGAGATAATAATCTTCCGGCCATAATCTCAGCAGGGGGAACTTATAATGAATATTGGGAGAATGGTGTACAGATAGGATAGTAATCACCTACCCAAAGTGTCTAATAATCAGTTGGTCGTATTTTCGAACAATTCATTCTCTCACTTATTAAGTTATTATTCTTTCTTTTCGACGTATTCCAGGTGCTCTAGTTTCATTAACTCATTCAGCAAATATCTAACATTATTAAGTCTATCTGATGAATAGTTATGCAAACAATATAATTCATTCCGGAATTCAAGGGCTAGATCATATAAATCCTTTTCAAATGCTTTTGAATAACCTTCTTTCTCAGAAGGAATTAAAAGTTCACTGCCTGTTAGAATATATTGCAAAGTGCTATTTAACGACACCGCCCATTCATTAAAGACATACACATCAACATCACATCGACCTTTGGACCAGTTTAATAAAGTGTCGTAAGAAACATATCCACCAGTAAAGTAATATCTATGTAATTCTCTTAGAATTGTTTCATTTTCTAAAAAGTTAGCAGTAAATCTTTCATCCGTTTTTTTATACTTTTTTTCAAGAGCTTTATATATTCTAAGTCTAATTGATTTTCGAGAATATTTACCTAAGATATTTTCTCTGTTTTCAAAATCTGAAGAATCATTTATAAGCCAGTCAAGAGATACATTCAACTTATTAGCAATTAATGAAAGTACATTGATAGTTGGAAATATATTTCTTGTCTTCCAAGTAGCAATAGTTGATGCAGGGATATTAATTGTTTTACAAAAATCTTTTCTAGTAACATTTTTTTCTTGGAGTAATAAATCTATTGTCTCTACAAGTTCAATTCCATTTTTCATACAATTCGCAATTACAATTATAAAATATTAAGATTCGCATTGACAAGCTTAAAATACTTATGTATATTAGTTATAAATTGTTATTACAATTCTTAATTAAATCTACATTGCAATAACAATTTATAACTATTTACCAATCTGAAACCTGTTAGGTCAGAGATTCGTAATTGCTTGTAACAATTATTATATCACAGAAGACTGTTTTTATAAATATCCCGAACAAAAAAACAGTCAAAAGGAGGATTTATGAACAATTTTGATTTGGAGTTGAAACAGATTCAGCTTCAAAACGAAAGACTTTTTCGCGAACTTTCAGCTATTACACAGATGCTTGAAAAGCCTACAGAAAAAACTTCTTTCGAAAAAGAGTTTTACACGATCGAGGATTGTGCTGGACTCAAAGGAGGCGCGGCACTCAACACTTACAAATGCAATCGATTTTTACTTCCCGGATGCGGAAATCCTAAGTTTTCAGTTTTTATCGCTGGAAGACTTGCATTTCCGCGCGATGAAGTTATGAAGTGGTTAAAAATCAGTGATGCCGATTACATTGAATATGCAAAAGAATGCGGTGTTACAGTAGTACCAGAAAAATACATAAAACTTACAAGAAAAGCACAAGAGACAGCAGGAGTACCAGTATGAGTGGTAAAAAAGAAATGCGATTGAGCGGCAACTCAATCGCATTAACAGTCAGCTTCTTAAACCAAACAAAAACTAACCATGACTTTACTTATAACAGAAAAAACGATTTGTTGCTAGTTCATAAGTTTTGTTGTGAAAATAGGAGAACTTATGAGCGAAACATACTTTGTTAAGAAGCAGCGAAAAGACAACTTTACAATTCTGGATAACACTTGCATTCGCGATAACAATCTGTCATGGAAAGCAAAAGGTGTACATACATACCTGATGAGTTTGCCAGATGATTGGAAAATACACATATCAGAAATTGTAAATCACTCTTGTGATGGTAAAGCTGCTTTATATTCAGCAATTCAAATGCTTGAACAATACGGCTATATCAGAAAAATCCGGAATCGAAGAAAAGATGGTTGTTTTGAAAATACAGTTTACCAAGTTTTCGAAGCACCAGAAGGTGTTCCATCAGATGTAAAAGATCATCCACTTTCCGATTTTCCAGATGTGGATAATCCAGATATGGAAAATCCAGTTCTGGATAATCGAACACTACTAACTACTAATAAACTAAATACTGATAAACAAAGAACTGAACTAACTAACCCGGAATCAGAAAAAGTTAGTGAGTCAGTTTTTGTAAATATCATAAAAGGTTTATTCAGCGGTGAATATCCATTCGATAAGAACTTTGAAGCGGACGTTCTTAATCTTCTTACAGATGCTGGCATTGAAGAAACAAATCTTGAAGCCTTATTAAAATATGTTTTTGAGCGGACAAAACTTGGAAATGTAAAAAAGTCCTTTACCGGATTATACAGAACATTAGTATTTTCAAAATCCATCATAAGAGATTTTAAGAATTCTACTTTCTTAAAAAAATCAGAAGATTCAATAACGGTAAAATATAAGTTTGAGTATTTTGACTGCCCAATATGCTCTACTCGTTTTGAAAAACATCTGGGACGTTGCCCTGAATGTGACCTTTCTATTAATCAACTAAAAGACAAATCTCTTCCTGAATATATTGTACGCCAAAAACTTTTCAAAATGACAGAAGAAGAAAGAGGCAAATACGAATCTGAACTAAAAAAAAGAAGAGAAGAAAACAAGATTAAGAAAGGAACTTCAATTCTTACACCAGATGAATTAATTCAATTTTGGACCGTTTGCGGTCTGCTGAACAAATAAAAGGAGAACTAATATGAAAATAATAAATGATGTAATAACAAGATTTCAGAAAACTGAAAAAATCAGATGGATAGATATATCACAAGTAAAAGTAGATGAAGAGTTTAAAACAATTTTTCCACAAAAAGAAGCGGATGTTCAGAAGATTGCGGAGTCAATGAAAACAACCAAAGGATACGATGCAACATTCCCTATCATTCTAACAAAAGGTGTTCCAGGTATTCCTGACAAAACAATTGTGGATGGGCATACAAGACTGTTATCAAGTAAGATTGCAGGAATTGAAAAATTAGCTTTTTTGGAAAAATCATTTAAGAGCCGTGCAGATGTTATTGCGTTTATTTACCGAACTCAGATGGCGAGAAGAAATCTGACAGAACAAGAGCAATATGCTTACTTCCAGAAGATGGCAGGTCTCAAAAAAGAAAATGGTAAACAGTTAAAAACAGACCAGCAGATTGCAGACGAACTTGAAATATCTCGACGTCAGATTTCTAAATTCAAGGAAGTTGAGAAAAAATCTGATTCTGAGACCTTGGAAGCATTTAAGGCTGGAGAAATAACTCTTAATGCTGCTTATCAAAAAATGAAGACAAAAGAATCTGAAGGTAAAAAAAATCAGACTGATACTTCTTCAAAGCCTGTTAAAAAAACTTACAAGGACGGATATTCAGAGGGAATCAAGTATGCCATTCATGAGTTGGCCAATGGAAAAACTACTCAAGAACTCCTTGCGGAATTGTCAGAGGAGGATTGACATGAATAAATCTCGACCTCACTGTGTGACATTCCGAGTGTCTGACGATGAACTTGAAAAGTTGAAAGCACGGATTAAAAAATCTGGTTATAACAATCAGCAGTTTTTGTTAAATGTTGCACTTAAAAAAACTGTGATTGAAAAAGA
>JAILQA010000073.1 GCA_024699205.1 Treponema sp.
CGTTATTGAAAATGATCCTTCAAATCACGAGGCTATTGATGAGATTTTCAGAGCTGCACATACTTTAAAGGGTGGTTCAGCTACTGTAGAAATGACAGAACTTTCTCATTTTACACATTCAGTTGAGGATGTTCTTGATGAAATCCGATCTGACAGAGTAAAAATCGATGAAGACGTAGTTGATATTCTTCTTTCTTCAATAGATGTTATCAAGGCAATGCTTGAAGCTCGACAGAGTGGCAGTATTTACGAAGAAAATATAGATTCAATTCTTGATAAACTTCATTCATATTTACCTGGGAAAGATGGCGGAAAAAAGACTTCGGCTCTAGTTGCTAAACCTGCACCTGTTGTTCAGACTATTGTTAAGTCGGCTCCTCCTGTGCAGAATGCTTCATCGTCAGGCTCAAATGGTATGGATATACCACCTTTATCAGAAGATGAGTATATTGAGTTAAAGAGCGCTTGCGAAGGTGATCAGAAGCTTTGGTGTGTTGCTGTAAAATTTGATGAAAGCAATCCTATGAATACTGTTGGTGGTATTCAGGTTTTTGCAGGATTAAAGGCTATTGGTAACGTATTAAAGACAATTCCTGATTTCGATGCACTTTATGAAGATCAGTTCTATGAAGATGTATTCTACTATGTTGCTTCTTCTTCAGACGGCGCAGCAATAGAAGATGTTGCTTTTTTGAGTGATGTTACATTGATTACAGATGCTAGACTTATTACAGATGAAAACTTTAATGCTGGTCCTGAACCTAAAGCTCAGGTTTATGAAAGTGTTCCTGTTATTGAAACCGTAGTTGAACCTCTTCCTGAACCTGTGGTTTCTAAACCGGCATATGTTCCTGTCCAGGAAGAAGCAGTTAAACCTGTTATTGCTTCTGCTCCAGTGCAGAAACAGCCTGAAGAAGAGACTGCAGAACCTGTTAAGGAAGCAGAAAAAACTCCTGAACCTGCCAAGGCTAAAAAGGAAGGTGCTGGTCAGCAGCATAATCAGCAGAGTTCGGTTCTTAGAGTAGATTCTAGACGAATTGATAATCTTTTGAACCTTGTTTCTGAGGCAGTAATTATCAAGGCTTCATTCAATCAGCTTTCTAATCAGATGTCTACAGAACAGACTTCTTTCCAGAGTATAGAGGCTTCTTTTAAAGAAAAACTACACGGTTTGTTTGATAAGCTTCCTGATTACTTTGAAAGAATGCAAAACGGTCAGTCCTTTAATGATGTTAAAAAATCAATTACTGAAGATTACGGTAATCTGGTAAATATGTACGATTCTTTTGATGGTGAATTCAAACAGAGCGTTACAAGATTCCGTTCATATACACAGAATCTTGGTACAATTGCCAGTGAACTTCAGGAAGGTGTAATGAAAATCCGAATGGTTCCAATCAATCAGATTTTCAGTCGCTTCCCTCGTGTTGTCCGTGATTTACAGCGAGATTTGAATAAGAAAATTAATCTTGTGATCGAAGGTGAAGACACAGAACTTGATAAATCTGTTGTTGAAGATTTGCTGGATCCTATTATGCATTGTGTCCGCAACTCTGTTGACCATGGTATAGAAGCTCCTGCAGTACGAAAAGCTGCCGGTAAACCTGAAGAAGGAACTGTTTTATTAAAGGCTTCTAACGAAGGTAACATGATTGTCATTGAAATTAAAGATGATGGTGCCGGAATTGATGCAGAAAAGGTTAGGGCTAAGGCTATTGAACGTGGACTTATTCACCCTGATAAGGTTTTAACCGAGCAGGAAGTTCATCAGCTGATTATGCAGCCAGGCTTCTCTACAGCTGATAAGATTTCTAATATTTCTGGAAGAGGTGTTGGTCTTGATGTTGTTAAGACTATGATTTCAAACCTTAAAGGAAATATTTCTGTAGATTCACAAAAGGGTAAAGGAACTTCCTTTATTATAAAGATTCCTCTAACTCTGGCTATTATCCAGGGACTTCTGGTAAGAGTTGGAAAAGAAATATACTCTATTCCGATTGCAAACGTAATAGAAAGTCAGTGTATACGGCTTGATGAAATTAATCACATTGATAATTATGAAATTATGAATGTACGAAACGAAGTAATTAGTGTACTTCGTCTTTCAAGACTCTTTAATATTAAAGAAACCGTTACTTCTGATGAATGTTATATTGTAATTGTCGGTACAAGAGAAAAGAAGATTGGTGTAATGGTTGATTCACTTATAGGTGAAGAAGACGTCGTTATTAAGCCTCTGAGAGATCAATTTACTAATTCTCCTGGAATTGCCGGTGCTTCTATTTTGGGAGATGGTTCTGTATCACTGATTATTGATGTTAGTCAGCTTCTTGAGTTGGGTGTACGTCAGGAATTATTGGCACAGGCTAATGAGCAATTGAACAACTAGCATAAGTAATATTTTCAGGTAGGGTTTTTATGGAAGAAAACAAAGTAGAAAATACAGTTGAGAAAATAGACGAGCAGGTAAATAAGTCATTAGAGGCAAATACATTCATTGATTTTAAGATGGTAACTTTTTCGCTTGCCGATAAGGATTATGCTATCGATATCATGCATGTAAAAGAAATTGCCAAAGCCGGACGATTTACTTATGTTCCTAATACATTGCCGTTTGTTCTTGGCGTTTATAATTTGCGTGGTGAAATTATTCCTATCATGGATCTTCGTCTGTTTTTTAATATTGAAGTTCCTAAAAGTGATGATAAAAAATTACAGAGTCTGCTAATTTTAAGCGTAGAAGATCAGACATTTGGTCTTGTTGTTGATAAAATCGATAAGGTTGTTGGAGTACAAAAAAGTACAATTCAACCGCCTCATCCTTTATTTGGCGATATTAATATCAAATATATCAGCGGGGTTGTAGAAAGCAACAATCGTCTTTATGTTCTTCTGGACGTAATTAAGATTTTTGCTTCTAAAGAAGGTACGGAAGTTAATAATGCCCAGACTGCAGAGGTTAATTCCGGCATTTCTGCTCAACCTAAAGTTGAAGAATTGGTTTATGATTCTGAAAAACAGAGAAAAGTTTCTGTTAAAGAAGTTCAGAATGAAAAAATCGAGGTTGATATTAAATTTATTTCAGAAAGTCTGATGAATTACAAAAAATTCTACGTAAGTCCGTTGAATGAAGATTGGATAAAACATCGTTATGAAGAATGGGTAAAACTTCGCGATGAATCAAAAGTTCAGCTTCAATCGGCTGATGATGCAGAAGCCTTTTTGAAACCATTCTGGTCTCAGTTTACCGGAGACTGGTGGTCAAAGGATTATGCAGTCAATTTGAAAAAGTTGTTACCAGACAATGCTGCAAAACAGCTTGTTGTATGGAATCCAGGATGTGGAAAAGGTATAGAAACTTATTGTTTAGCCTGCGTACTAAAAGAACGCTATCCTGATGCTAAAATCAGAATTTATGCACAGGATATTGATTTGCTCAATGTTTCTAATGCTGGTCTGCTTACTGTTCCTGAACAGGCTGCTAATCAATGGTTCGCTAAATATCTTATTTCAAAAGCAAATAATGAATTTACATTCTGCCAGGAAATAAAAGACAGCATAATGTTTGAATATCATGACTGCAAGAATACTAATGTTCTTCCTATGATTGATATAATTTTTGCCCGAGATATTTTATCTCTGTTGGATGCAAAATCTCAGGATGCAATTCTTGATGATTTCCTTGAGAAGATGAAGGGTAATGCGGTTGCATTTATCGGTGAAAACGAAAGAATTCCTTCATCTTATGGCTTCGGTGAAAAAAGTGTTGGTGCTATTGTAGCATACAATAAAGAATAAAAGGGGATTGATATGCGAGTAGAATATATTAACCCGTTTGTTGAAACTTCATTCCGCGTATTACAAGAAGTTCTTGGTGGTGCAGAAGTTAGACGTGGTGATTTGTATTTGAAATCTACAGCTATGCCTGTTATGGGTGTTGCTGCCTTAGTGGGTCTTGCAGGAAGCGTAGAAGGACGTGTCTTGTTTGATATGACTACAGAAACAGCTTTGAATGTTGCATCTGCTATGAATGGTGAAACCTTGCCAAAATTTGACGAATTGGCTCAGGCAACAATCAGTGAATTGGCTAATATTATTACCGCACAGGCTGTAACAAAATTGCATGAATTGGGATTCCAGTTCGATCTTACACCTCCAACATTGTTTGTAGGTCAGAAAATGGAAATTGCAGCATTAGGTGGGACAACTGATAGCGTAGAGGCTCTTATTGTTCCTCTTATTTCAGAATGCGGCAAAATCGAAGTAAATGTCGCTATTCGAGAGCGTGCTTAGGAATATAGGAGATTATTAACATGAAAACATTACAAGACATACCTTCATTAAACGAAAGACCTCCTGAGGGCTTAAAAATAGACGGAACATCTTACAGAGTATTAGTTGTTGATGATTCTATGTTTGTTGCAAAGCAGTTAGGACAGATTTTAGCTAGTGAAGGTTATGAAGTAGTTGCAACCGCTGTTGACGGAAAAGAAGGCGTTGATAAGTACAAAGAGTTGTGTCCACAGGTTGATTTGGTAACTATGGATATTACTATGCCTAAAATGGATGGTATTACAGCTCTTGAACAGATTATGGCTTTTGATAAGAATGCAAAAGTTGTAATGGTAAGTGCTCTTGGTAAAGAAGAACTTGTAAAAAAATCTTTAATGCTGGGTGCAAAGAGTTTTATCATCAAACCACTTGACCGCAAAAAGGTATTGGAACGTATTTCTAAAGTTTTAGGCTAAGACTTTACAAATAATTTTCTTTCCTCTTAAACGATATTCCTCAAAAGGGATGTCGTTTTTGTGTTTTCTTCTTATCTTTTTATAGCCTTTTGCTAGAAAGCAATCAATTGATAACCTGTTTTTCTCTTTATAATTGTATAATTTGCTTCCGGGTAGTCTTTCAAAATCTTTTTTAGTTTGGAAAGCTGAACAGTAATAGATTGAATTGTAATTGGCCTGATTTTTTGTGAATATTCATCTCGAAGCTCTTCTACTGAAACTGTTTTATCAAGGTATATGTATAATAGTTCCATTAAAAAGAAAAGATTATCAGGCATGTTTGTTTTTGTCTTGAATTCCATTAGCCTTTTTTGTGCATCTTTTAATACGGTATCTTTATACATTTTTGTCACATAAAATTTTTCCGGCAGCATTTTTGGTTTCTGCATCAGGGGAATGTATTGCGAAATATCCGGATCTTCAACAACTTCTGTTATTTTTACAAAAACATCATAATATTCATCTTGATTTTTTGATTCCAACAAATCATTTTGCAGAAAAAGAATATGCTTCCAGTGATCAGGACGGTTTCCTGCTATAAGACATGGATCATTGTAATAAATAATCGGTATGTGATAATGAACCTGATCCATA
>JAILQA010000473.1 GCA_024699205.1 Treponema sp.
ATGGAATACTGTTCACTTTAATAATGAATTGACCGGCGGTTTTCTTTCCTGGTTTGCTACAGAAAAATTCAATGAACTGATTCAGCCTTTGAATGACGTTATTATGGAAGGCGTATTCTATAAGAGTGAAAACCGCGTTGAATTTACCGAAGGCGTGGATATGTTTGCAACTGCAAATAATAACATGCTGGCACTTTTAGAGCGTCTTTCCCCAAAGGGCGAATATGGAAAAGCTTTCGAGGAATTTGAAGCTGCAAAAATCCATACGTTCCAGATACAAAAACAGATTGATACAATGATGGAAAATGTAGAATCTACAATCAAAGACGTAATCAAACTGTTTGGAAAGAGCGCACGTATTCTTGAAAAGAATTTCCATGGATTTTTTGATGAAGAAAAAGACGGTCTTCATGAACCGCTTCAAAATATGACGACAATCAAAGGACATAATAACAGACAGTTCCGCGATAATCTTATGACTGCAAGAAGCACAATAAACAAGAGCCTTTATTATTTGTCTGAACTTGAGCCTATTGATAATTATTCCGAAGCCTAATAATTGTAACTATCGCGCCATAGTTAAAAAGACTATTTTTTTACAAACCCAAAGATTTTAGCGGGAAATTCCTTTCTTCTTCGAGGCGGATCTGTTCAATTTTTAAAACTTCATCGGAAGGCAACCATGGATATTTATTTCTTAGTTCTCCAACGGCTTTGATTACATCACCATTATTTTCGCTTACAGAATAAAAATATTCACTCTTGAAAGTAAAATTGTTAAGGTCAATTTTGGTCGAAACTGGTTCAATGTTCGTAATGAGCCATTTGTCCTTTACGTAAGTAAGCGTGATTGTTGCATTTATTTTTTCAATGGAGATTTCGTTTGTTTCACCCTCAGAAATCAGGAAGTAATATTCTACGCTGTGAACGGACTGTGACTGGTCGGCAAGAGTGATTCCGTTTTCACTTTGTAAAGCAGGAATCTTTTCTATTTTTTTATGAAGTTCAGGATTTAGATTTGAAAGTTTTCCATCAATTTTTACATTTGAAACACCAAAAATACTTGCCTGAGAGTTTTTATTACGGTCTGTTACAAATAAAAGCCAGTTTTCTGGAGAAACAAAGCCCAAATCTCGGGAAGAAGCCTGTCTTGCGCGTCCCATAACATAAACCTGACTTACAGAATCAACATATCTTTGAGTGTTTTTTCCTTTGGTCATTGCGCCCATAAGAACAGCATCGCGAAGATTCATTGCTTTGTAATAGGCTTCAATTGTCTCTGTAGAAGTAAGTCCTTTTGAAGAATAATCATCAAGATTATTTTTAACAGTGCTTGAAATAACAATTGCAAGGGTAAAGACTGCAATCACACCAATAACAATTTTGGTGACGTTTCTTCGGATTTTTCTTTTGGCGTTAATTTTTACATCTCTAAGTTTTATGTAATTCTGAACTTTTTCTTCAAACTCCTGGTCAGACAATTTTGAATCTTTTAAAGGTTCTTTCCTAAAATGCAGAAGATTTTCGAGAGGGAAGGTTTTTGTTGGAGTAAGATCTTCGCTTGATTTTCCTTTTTTCTTTTTGCCTGGAATTGCAACTTCATTTGAATTAAGCTTTAATGCCTTGTTCGTTTCTGCGGCAATCGAAGAATCAATTCCATTTATGCACAATTCAAGCGGAAGAAACTTTCTATCCAAGATGTCTGCATTGCGTTCAACTGTATCTGCCGAAGGATAAGGAAAACGGCCTGTAAGCATTTTGTAAACAATAACAGCGCGTGCAAAACACAAGGCTGGAAGCCCGAATAAGGTCGGATTTAGCCAGCAGCCCTGAATATTTGCATTTTCTACAGGAGGTAATCCTGCCGATGAATATTTAAAAAGATTCTGCGGCAGGAAGAGGACTTTTGTTTTTTCTTTATTCAAATCTACAAAAATACCGCCTGCGCCATTTATAGGGATTTCAACTCCCTCAGAGGCTGCCTGGGTATAAATTGAGGTAATTATATATGCAGCCGAAAACATTTTGTCCTTATCTTCTATTTTAGACTTTTCATTTTCGGCTGCTT
>JAILQA010000182.1 GCA_024699205.1 Treponema sp.
TAATTATCCTTTACTGCGTCCAGACGGTCAAGATAGTTCTGTTCCGTGCACTGCTTCAGAAAATCTTCAATATTGTCATAATCTTTTGGCGTGATTTTTATGATTCCGTCAGGATTAAAAAAATCATCAATTTTTTCTGCCCCATAATAAACAGGAATTGTCATAGAAGCAAAGCAGTTTGTGATTTTTTCTGTAAAATAGTAAGGCTTTACGTCATTTTCTATGATGATTGAATATCTGTACGGTGCAAAAACGTGGTCAATTTTATCAAGATATGGCCCGCCGTCAAAAGCACCGAAAGTATCTGCAAGTTTCTGATCTCGGCATTTTTTTGCAATTGCTATTCTTAATTTATGGCATTCCGTTGAATTCTGAAGAGAAGCCATTACAGAAATATTTTTTGTTTTATGATTGCAGGCATCTGGCGTCAGAATTCCACCATATTTTTCAGAACCGTACCATGGCGATGTACAGAAAGGAACAAATTTTGCATTTGGAAGTTTTTCAAGAAGCTTTTCAGAGAAAGTAAAAATATAATCAAAATCTTTTTCAAGTCCCTTATGTTCATCGAACAGTTTATAAGTTTCAGGAAGAATTGCTTCGCTTTCAGAAAAAAAAGCATACTTTTTTTCAGGTTTTCCGCAGATTTCAAAAAGATTCACCTGTGAATAAAAATGTTTTTTGAGCCCAAAATTGAATCTGTCAAAAAAAACATAATCAGAATACCAGTAAGGAGAATGCGCACTTAAATCATTTCTGAGGTAAACACATTCAAGCTTTTCTCCGTTTTTATTGTAAATACGTGCAGGAGTTGGATCAAAAGGTGCAGAAAGATTATATTTTGGAACATAGAATTTTCCGTAAATTGAATGTTCAAGTGCACCGCCGTTTTCCATCGGCGGCTCAGGATGCAAAATACGTTTTTTTGCAATCCGCAAAAGCTTTACAGGATTCTTTGTCATAAGTTCTCCGTTAATTCCATTCGTTAATTGCAGAAATTACATACTCAACCTGCTCATCGGTAAGACACGGACTCATTGGAAGACTGAGCTCTTCTCGGTGAATGCGGTCTGTAACAGGCAGAATGATATTATTCCATTCTTTATAACATTCCTGCTTGTGAGGCGGAATCGGATAATGAATGTTTGTTCCTATTTCTTTTGATTCAAGATATTTTTGAAGCTCATCACGCTTTTCACAAAGGATTGGGAAAATATGGAAAACATGCTGCTTCCAGTCGGGAATCTGTGGAAGTGTGATTTTTGGATTTTTAATTCCATCAATATAACGGCGTGCAACAGATTTTCTAAGTTCAATATCTTCATCAAGATGCTTAAGTTTTACATCAAGAATTGCAGCCTGAATTTCGTCAAGACGGCTGTTTCGTCCTGTGTACTGGAAAACATATTTTTTTGCACTGCCATAATTTGCAAGGCTTCTTATTGCTTTTGCAAGAGCATCATCGTTTGTTGTCACCCCACCCGCATCACCGAGCGCTCCAAGATTTTTTCCGGGATAAAAGCTGTGACCTGCTGCATCGCCAAGAGAACCTGTTTTCTTTCCTTCAAAAACACATCCATGAGCCTGTGCATTATCTTCAATCAGTTTAAGATTATATTTTTTGCACAATTCGCCAATTTTATTTGTATATGCGCATCGTCCATAAAGATGAACAATTGTAATTGCCCGAGTTTTTGAAGTGATTTTTTCTTCAATCAATCTGTCATCAATCTGCAGAGTATTAATATCAGGCTCTACAAGTACCGGAACCAGCCCGTTTTCTGTAATGGCAAGAATTGTCGCAATGTAAGTATTAGCCGGAACAATTATCTCGTCGCCTGGCTTCATCACTCCAAGCTCAATATAAGCGCGGAAAATCCAGATAAGCGCATCAAGACCATTCGCACAGCCCACGCAGTATTTTGTGCCGATGTATTTTGCATAATCTGATTCAAAGCGGTCATTTTCCACGCCCTGAAGATACCAGCCGCTGTCAATAACGCGCAATGCAGCTTCGTGGATTTCGTTTTGATATTTGGTTGTTACGTCTTTTAGACTTAAAAATGGTACATTCATTATTTTTCCTATTTTGTATATCTTCTATGATTATCTTGATCATAACAGAATTCTTTTAGCTTTTCAAAAATATATTCAATCGGCTTCTGATTTTCAAGTTTTTTCCAGACGCCTGTATTATTAATTGAAACCTTTGGATTAAAATACTTGAATTTATCAATATGATCTTTTTCTTCCAAACCTAAAAAGTCCATAATTTTTTTAGACTGCGTTTCGTAATCATTGCAGAAATCGTCGAAGTTGGTAATTAATGAATTTTTTGGAACCTTATCAATCCAAGGTTTATTATTCTCTAAAAAGTTTTGGACAAATATCTCAGGATCGATAGGTACCCAATCACAACCAGGAAGAAATCTTGCCCTCGCATACACATCACGCGGATCACACCAATTTAACAAAATTTTGCATTCACCAAAATAATCATTTAGTAGTTGCTCATCTGAACATCCTATTGCAGTTAGATTGTCGCAAACTAAAAAATCCCTGCTTGAAACATTTTTTAAAATTTTTAATAAATAGTCGCTTGCAATACGACGATATTCATTTACACTAATTTTTTTTGGATAATAAGAAACATGGCTAGGAGAATCCAAAAATGCAAATGAAGTAATTTGTTTTAAGAAAGATTTTGAAAGATTTATAAAATAATCATTATTGAAAAGAGGAATTGCAGAATTATGATAATCTTCACAAATTCTTATAAACTCATGAATAGCATTATCCTTAATTCGAGATGCATCTGTATAGCAAATTCGTTCTAAATCTAAAAGACTTCCGGGATCCCGTACGAAATCTACTTCATAGGCATTTTCATCTCCACGGTCAGGATTCTCCCTTGGATCTACCCCTCCAAGGACCGTTGTATTTGAAAACTCTGCAAGAAAATCTGTAACAGCAGATGAACCGCTAAAACCCATTCCATCAATTCCAACAAGATGTTTAAATTGATTTTGATTTTGTGAAATTAATTTGCTTTCATCCAAATCTTCATAAAAAATATTTGGCTTTGGAGGTTCTTCAACTTTTTTATTTACACGTTCAAATTTGATTCTTTCCCGACCTAGGATTAGTTTGGCTACATGTTTTGCTGCGGATACAAGTTTCATTTCCAGACTCCCATATAATTATTATAATTTATTATGGGTAGAAATTCTATCTCTATAGAAAAATCTTTTTTGCTCTACTCTTCTAAAATTTTTAGAACTTCAATTATTCTGTCATTATCGGCTTCATTTCTGATAGCCAGTCGAATATACTGCTTTCCGTCATTAATCTTAGGAGAAAGGTCTTTGATGAAAATCTCTTTTTCACTTAAAAGCAATTCTGTAAGTTTTTTGGATTGCTTTCCAATTACTTCACACATAACAAAATTTGCCTGTGTTGGAATTACACGCAAGTAAGGAATTGTCTTTAATCTAGAAATAAAACGATTACGCTCTGCACGATATTTTTTTAGTGCTGCTGTATAATCTTTTTTGTATTTTCCTGCTATCTGCATATAAAATTCACCAAATGAATTGATATTCCAAATAGCAACATCCTTTTTCATAAACGTAATCAGATTAGTATCAAAACTTGCAAGGATTCCAAGTCTTAATCCTGGAACCCCATAAGATTTAGAAATACTTTTTACAACAATTAAATGAGGATACTTTTGCAGAACTTTCTCTTCAATAATAGAATTTCTTTCTTCATCAGAAAAATCTGCAAAACTTTCATCAACAATTAAATGAATATTTTCTTTCTCTGCCCAGTCCGCAATTTTTAAAACATTTTCTCTTGAAATATAATTTCCAGAAGGATTATCAGGATTAATCAGAAAGAGTGAATTTACTTTTTGTTCACTAAAATATGAAATTATATCATCTGCTGTATATGAGAAATCTGGATAAGAAACGTTCATTATAACTACATTTTCTTTTTTACATCGGTTAGGATATTCTTCAAAAGTTGGACGGATAAAACCACACTTTTCGTTTTCACTCAAATAAGAAAGAAGTGATTTTATAAGTTCTGCAGCACCATTACCAATCACAATATGATTTTGCTCAACACCAAAATTCTTTGCAGCAAGTAGACTGTTTCTATTCATTCCAGATGGATACTGAGTTAAAAGCGTTTCAAAGCTTGCTTTCATTTCATCCATCATTTTTGCAGATGGATAATAAGGATTTACAAGATAGCAAAAATCAAGCAGTTTTGGATAACGCCAATATCCGCCATAAGCGTGCTGGAACATTTGTGTCTGCAATTCTGTATCTGCAAATAAAGTTGAAGCAATCTCCAAATCCTGAATATCATCAATCTCATACCATTTTTCGCCGTTCAATCTCATTGCATGAATACCTGTATTATCAAGCATAGTGAGAATGCGTAGAACATTTTCATAATAAACATTATTTCCAACTGCATGAATATATGCTTCCAAAAATGGCACATAATACTGAATTGAATATGTCTTACCGAACTTGTAAACATTGACAGTCTTAAAATAATGTTCTTTTTCTGAATAATCAAAATCTTTTCCTGGGATTACATCAAGAATTTCATCATCATCAGAAAGACGAACCACAGTACCGTCCATCCAGCTTTCATATTTTGCAACGACTGCAAGAGTCTCTCTTTTGTCTGAATACAAAGCTTTAATAATCTTATCATCAAAAATAATATCAGATTCAAATAACATCGTATCTTCAGTTAAAAGATAGTCTCGAGCAAGATAAAGAGAATAAATATTGTTTGTTTTGTCATAAACGGGATTATCAACAAAAACAATTTCAGTCTTAATCCCAAGTGTCTTTATATAATCTTGTAATTTTTTTCCTTTGTAGCCTGTTACAATAACAATCTTTGAAAGATTTACTTCTTCAAGTTGACGAAGCAATCTTTCAATAAGTGTAACGTCATTTACTTTTACCATGCACTTTGTATTTTCTGCTGTAAGAGCTCCGAGTCGACTTCCCATTCCTGCTGCTAAAATTATACTTTGCATTTTTTTTAACCTACCATTTTAGGA
>JAILQA010000221.1 GCA_024699205.1 Treponema sp.
TAACATCGTCTTTAACTTTGTTTGTTATATCTTTAGCACTTGCATTACAATTTTTTAGAATAACCTTTTGTAAATTTTCAGATGAATATTGTACACCATTTTCATTTAATGATTCAAGTAAGCCATCGGTGCAGGTTACAATTAAATCACCTGAATTAAGTTTAATATTAATATCGGTGTAAACGGTATTTTTCTCTACGCCCATAGGTTCGCTGGAAGTAGAAACTTGTATAAGTTTTTTCTCTGCGGCAACAAAGTGGAATACAGGATTATTACCACAGGTAGCAATTTGAGCTTCATTAGTTGTACTGTTGTAGTTGATAAGAGCTACACTTGCAAAATGGTCAATCTTTGAAGAATCACTACAGATACCGCGGTTTGCCCATGAAAGAATTGTTGCTGCTGTCTGTTCTGTATTTACTGTAAGTCTTAAGATGGCACGAATCATTATCATAACAACAAGTGAATTCATACCTTTTCCTGCAACATCAGTCATAACAAAGGAAATACGGTCTTTTCTTGAAACGAGTACATCGTAATAGTCACCACAAACACCTTCAACAGGAGTTGAGTAACAACCGATTGTAGCATTTGGAATTACCGGCAGTTTTGGAGGAAGCATATCCTTCTGATACTTAGAAGCAATAGTTCCGTCCTTACTTAATTCAGCATGTTCTGCATATGCAAGGAAACTATACAGTGGTTTCATTGCGGTAGAAACTGCATCAGTAATGATTACAGCAGTATTGAAATCCTGCTTGTTAAATTTTTCTCTTGAAGGAAGTCTAGATAATGCAATCAAACCAACAACGCCTTCCTGCTGCTTGATTGGTACAAAAATATAACTTCCGCATTTTAAGAACTCTTCCGGACCATTCTGATAAACACGTGGGTCGCGGATAGAATCTTCTATTAAAACTGCTTCTCCACCCGAGAAAATATCACCAAAGATATTGTCTTTAAGAGGGAACTGAGCAAAGCGCAGATTTGTTTCAACTCTGAGTGGTTTGTGCGGTAAATCATCAGGTAATTTATATGGAGGAGGGAAAGAACCCGCAAGTGATTTAACGGCAAGAAGGTTATCATAATCATCCGCAATAAGGATTACACAACCGTCTGCAGAAATCTTTTCTGTAAGAAGTTTGTTACAGTAATCCAAAAAACTTTCCATACTGTTATCGCGGGAGAAGAATGTTGAAACCTGAGAAACAAGATCTTTATTAACTTCAAGAAGTCTCTGGTTCTTTTCTTCGATTTCAGAAATAACAGCTTTTACTGCTTCACTGTTTTCGATTGCGGCAGTCTGTTCAGCTTTGAGTTTTGCCTGTTTCTTTTCTTCTCGCTTTTGAGGATTATCGAATGCCTTTATAATCAGATAGGGCAGAGCAATAATTTCAGCTAAGATTGCAGTAAATACAAAGTGAATAGGATGCTGGCTGAATACTGTAATTACAGCACCAACAACCATAACACCAACAACTATGTAAAAAATAAAGCTTGATTTAGCTGTATTACGTAATTTTATTATTAAAAGAAATAAAAACAATAAAACACCAATTCCAGCAGCAATAAGCAAAGGGGGATTGATAAAAGTGTCAATTGATTCCAAGATTTTCTCCTCAACATTATCTAATGCTGCCTGATGAGTGGTTATGGATATAGTTCGACATAAGTTCCTCAGACAGTTTAAATAATTCTAACATTGAAATTTTCAGCCGTCAAGGGTAAAAAATTAACCGATTTCCGTTGTTTCTGTTCCAATTTCTTTGCGGAGAATTATGCGTTTTGCCTGATTTATTAGTCGTTTGTAGAATGGGATTTTGTATTTTTTTTCAAAATCCACTACAACATAATCAATAGGAATTGAATCACCAAACTTTCTCTTTAAATCATCCCAGTAGCGGACAATCCATACATACATATCTCCCAGAGTTCTTCTTGGAAATTTTCTGAGAATATGCTTTTTTCGGACGGAAGTTACAATCGGCAGATAAACTTTGTTGAACCAGGAAAGAATTGCATCCTGCATGGAAACTTCTTCTTCAGTTTTTTGATTCATATAATATTTGTGAGTTAGAATATGATTATAAATTACGTCGTAGCGGCCAGCTGTAGAAAAATCGAGACACCAGTAATCAGTTATGTCACCAAAATTTGTTTCCATGTAAAAAAGACGTTTTTCATAATTTATAATCTGCTGAACAATGTCTGCAAGATTATCTGGACGTCTTAATTTTATTTCGCTTTGCAGAGATACGACCTCTGCATCTATGAACTCGGTTCCTCTTGCCTTTGCAACAGAAACTCTGTGATTTCCGTCACGTACAAAATATAAACCGGCAATTTCATAAACTTTAATTGGCGGAAGAATTATATCTTTTATAGCGGCTTCATCAACGTGTTCCCATCTTGTTTTTAAGAAGGAGCTTTTTGGGAAAAAGTGATTGTCAAAATCTTTATAGCGGCCTTCGCTGCCGACAATTTTTTCAATTGGAATAACCTTCATTCCAACGTAAGTTTCCTGTTTTGGTCTTAGAAGCTGTTTTACGTCATTCAGCGAAATTAAAGAAGCTTCTTCAGGTGTAAGAAGGTGCTGAATCTCGTTGAAAAGTGCTTTATTTCTTGCCTTTGCAAAATCTCCTTCTGTCTGTGACTCTGTAAATGCCATAAAATCCTCTTGTACAAAATAATTTAGTCTTTCTTTTCAGTTGGCGGAAAATCTACAGTACAATGTGCGTAAGCATTTATTATAGTTGTGCTGCCGTATTTTCCTATACGTTCTTCCCTCATATCATAAAGATGAATATGACCGTGAACCATATAAGTCGGTTTAAACTTTTCTATAAACCAGTTGAAACAATCGAATCCTTTGTGACAAGGATCTTCATGATCGTGAATGTGGCGCGGAGTAGCATGAGTCAAAAAGATATCAAGATAGCGTCCGTACCGTATTTTATTCTTTATTAATTGTGGAATCATCATCAGAAGCTTTAGTTTCATGTGCCTGTCTGAATACTGATTCAATCCATTGTTATATTTTACCGTTCCCGAAACTCCTGCAATTAAAAGCGGTGTTTTTTTGCCTGTTTCAGGATCTGTATACTGAAGTGAATAATCGGTAAAGCATTTAAATCCGGCATAAGTTCCGCCGTGATAGTGTGAAGTATCCGAAATGCTGATTGGCTGCATATCCGAAACTGGGTGTCCATTTTTGTGATAAAGATGATATTCCTTCAGATTATGATTTCCAAATACAAAATAAGTAGGCTTATTCATCATGCTTACCACAAAATCTACGTAATCCATAGGTAAATCGCCGGCACAAAGAATTAAATCGACATCCGGAAAATTATTCTTTACTTCCTGATTATAAATTAATGGGTCTACGTAGTCTGATATGCACAGTATTTTCATTTTCCACCTGCTGCAGAAAGAATCTGTTCCAGCTTTTGTTTATCGACTAATTCTACAGGACGGTTTTCAATATAGCGTTTTGCAGAAAGAGAAAAGCCTGAAGAGGAAAAAATGTATGCTTTTACGGAACTTGTTTTCCTTAAAGCATCAATTGTTTCCACAATAACATTTTCTTCAATAGGTTCAGACTGCCTGTAAAAACGCAGTAATGAAACTAGTTTTTTTACATTCATCCAGGATTCGTCTTTTTTATCAACAGCAGTAATTTGGCAGCCCCATTTTGTCTGCTCATTGGAAATAATCTGCATTTTCATTCCTGACTCAGCTGCCTTTTTACAGACATCATTAAACTTTTCATTACTGCAGGTAAGATAATCCTTAAGAAAGTCATTCGCATTTAAATCCATGTATTCTGCAAGCTTTGCCTGAACGTCCTTAAAGTTCTTGTTTCTGTTATAAATTGCTTCCCATTGCTCAATAGCTGCATCCAGTTTTCTGTTTTTTTCGTAGCAGGAAGCCAGAAAATATCTTGCATACAAAGTGTCCGGGTTAGTATTCTGCTTGTCCAGCTCAATTGCTCTCTGAAAATCGATGGCAGCAGTATCAAGTCGATTTGCTATCATATAACAGGAACCATGCTCAATAATTGCCTTTTGCTTTAATTCAGGATCTCTTTGTGCTTTTTCAAATGATTTAATGGCTGCACTTAATTCTTTTGATTCTTTCTGGAGTTTTCCAAGATAATAATATGAAGTATAAGTATCCGGGCTTAATTTGATTGCAGTATCAATTTCATTTTTTGCTTCTGCATACTGTTTTATACGATAATAAAGAAGCCCCAGTTCAGCATGAGCCTTTGCGTGTTTTTTATCCAGAAGGATTGTTTTTTTCATACAATCCAGGGCTAAATCATTTCGGTTTGCATCTTTGTATAAAGTACCCAATTTATAGAAACTATCTGCGTTTTTTGGATCCTGTTTTGTAAGCAGAATATAGTTTTTAATGGCTTCTACATTCTGATGAAAATCAAGCAGCAGCTGCCCGTATTCTTTTCGGAAGGTAACCTCATCAATGCCTTCGCCAAAAAGTGCGTTGTCATTTACAACCTTGTATTCCATCAGACCAAGTTCTTTTTTGTTATCCTTGACATAAGCCTTACCAAGATAGTAGTGAGCTTCAAAATCCTTTGAATTTTTGGAAATGATATGCTTTGCTATTTTTATTGCATTTGCAGTTTTTCCTAATTTTAAGAGACGGGGAATTGCATCGGCTTTTGAGGGCATAAAAATGCTTTTAAGAATTACAATGGTCAATCCTATTACAAGAACTGCAAGAAAAGTAATAATAATAATTGTAACACCGCTCATGATTTTCACCGATAAAAAAATGGTATAGCATATCCTTGATATGGACTGCAGCTTATTTAATTTAGAGTATTAAATTTAAGTAAGTATGTCAAATATGATAAAGTAATAAGTTACTCT
>JAILQA010000243.1 GCA_024699205.1 Treponema sp.
ATTATAAGAAATGTATTATAATAAATACACAATTCACGAGGCTAGAAATGGACAGTAATAATTCAATTATACCAGGTTTTGACAACGATAAAGATGACAGTCTTGCTATTAATTTAAGAAAAATCGATAACTTACCAAACGGATTGTTCATTTATCTAAACGGATATATCGACACATATAATTCAAGTTTCTTCCAGAAAAAAATAACTCAGGTAATAAACCACGGATTTATAAACTTAATTTTTAACTGTTCATCCTTAAATTACGTTTCCTCTACTGGAATCGGTTCCTTTACTGTTTTCTTAAAAATGGTAAAGCCAAAAGATGGTGACGTTGTTTTATTGGAAATACAGCCTAAAGTATACGAAGTATTCCAGTTATTGGGATTCTCTCAATTCTTTAATATCAAGAATACCGTTGATGAAGCAGTTTCCTTCTTTGCAAACGGAGCTGGCGCTGCAAATTCACTCTTCCCTGCAATAATTGATTGTCCTGTTTGCGCTAAAAAGCTCAGAGCAACAAGGCCTGGAAGATTCCGCTGTTCTGGCTGCAAGTCTATTATTGCTATAAGCAGTAAGGCAGAAATCACCTTAGGATAGTTTTCCACATTGCTCTTTTGGGGCTTGTGGATAACTTGTGGATAAATCTTAAACTGTAAATTTTTTATTCATTTTGCTCTTTTTTTTAACCCGTCAGTTTTTCCGATGAGTTTAATTTTTTTTTGCATAATCAAAGTTATTATCAAGCTGTTTTTCAGCATTTTCAATTGTTTTTAAGGTTTTTTGGGGGCAATTTTTGCCTTTTTTGTGATTTTTTGAAGAAAAAATCTTTCTTTTTAGCTTTTATGCTGGAAATATCAGAATAAAAAAATAATCCACAAGTTTAAGGATTTTTTACTTAAAAACTTGTGGATAAGTTGTGGATAAAATGTCGATAAACTGTGAATTGCTTGTGAATTATCTGAAAGCAGCTTCCAGAACCTGAGTAATATCTGATACAGGAATAAAGGTTATACCTGCTTTGACATTTTCTGGAATCTCTTCAAAATCGCGGAGATTTGCCTTTGGAATAATAATTGTCTTTATCTTATTCCTTTTTGCCGCTACAGTCTTTTCCCTTAATCCGCCAATTGGAAGAACCTGCCCCGTAAGAGAAAGTTCACCAGTCATGGCCAGATGCGGTTTGATTGTTTTATTTGTAAAAAGCGAAACAAAGGTTGTTGCCATTGTAATTCCTGCGCTTGGTCCATCTTTTGGAGTTGCTCCTTCAGGAATATGCAGATGAACAATATTTTTTTCAAACCAGTCAGGCTTTTTTATTTTTTTATCAAGTACATATTTACGAGCCCAGTTAAAGGCTATCTGGCTTGATTCCTTCATTACATCGCCCATCTGTCCGGTAAGCACAAGTCCGCCTTTTCCTGCAAAGCTTGCAGCTTCTATAAGCAGAGTGTCGCCACCCATACTTGTCCAGGCAAGACCAATTGCTGTTCCAGGCTGTTTTGCAACTTTAATTTCTGACTCGTCAAAAACAGGCTTTCCTAAGTATTCAAACAAATCCTTTGAATCAATAAGATATTTTGTCTGAGCCTGCTCCTCTTCTGTAATCATCTTTGTTACAATCTTTCTGTGAATCTTATCCAGGCATTTTTCGTAATTACGAACACCTGCTTCACGCGCATATTCTTCTGCAATTGTAAGCAGGGCTGCTTTGGTGTAGCGAACCTGATTCTTTTTTAAGCCGTTTTTAGCAAGATTTTTTGGAATCAGATATTTTTTGGCAATTTCAAGTTTTTCCTGATCAATGTAACCTGACAACTGAATGATTTCTGCTCGGTCCATAAGAGGAGCTGGAATTGAATCCAGTGTGTTTGCGGTAAGAATAAAGAAAACATTTGAAATGTCAAAAGGCAAATCCAGGTAATTATCGCGGAAAGAAACATTCTGTTCAGAATCAAGAACTTCAAGCAGGGCAGATGCAGGATCTCCGTTGTAGCTTGCTCCCATTTTATCGATTTCATCAATCATAAAGACAGGAGAATTACTCTTGGTGATTTTTAAGCCCTGAATGATTTTTCCAGGCATTGCACCAATGTAGGTTCTGCGATGCCCCTTGATTTCTGCTTCATCACGCATACCACCAACCGAAAAACGATAGAAAGGTTTATTCATTGCATTTGCTATGGATTTTCCAACACTGGTTTTTCCAACTCCTGGAGGTCCTACCAAAAGCAAAATTGAACCTTTATTATCCTTCTTCATTTTTCTGACAGCAAGATATTCGAGAATACGCTTTTTTACGTCATCAAGACCAAAATGGTCGTCTTCCAGAATCTTTTTTGCTTCGTTGAGATTATAGGCTTCCTCCTGAGATTCTTTCCAGGGCAGCTGACAAATCAGTTCGAGGTAATTGCGGGTGCCAATATATTCGGCAGAATTAGGATCCATAAGATTGAACTTTTCCAGTTCACTTTCAACCGTTTCTTTGATTTCGCCGGTAAAATTAAACTCTTCAAGCTTTTTCTTAAACTTCTGATAATCAGTTGCATCTCCGTTGGCGTTTTCTCCCAATTCATCCTGAATTGATTTGAGTTCTTCGCGGAGAAAATATTCACGCTGATTTTTTTCTACCCTTTCATTTATTTCATGCTGAATCTTCTTTTGAACTCTTAATAGTTCCTGTTCCTTTTTAATGAATACAAGAACCTGCTCCATTCTCTGGCGGACATTTACAGTTTCAAGAATCTTCTGCTGTTCGTTTTTATCAATATTTAAAATTGAAGCGATGAAATCAGCTATTTTTCCAGGATTATCGATATTCACCATATTCAGGCGCATTTCTTCGGAAAACAAAGGGTTATTTTCGGAAACTTCCTTCATTTCGCTGATTAAGGCACGAGTAAGGGCTTTTACTTCAAAAGTGTCGGCTTCTTCCTCTTCAAGATATTCTACTGCAGCTGCCATAGGTTCACTTGAATGAAGGGCTCGTCGGATTCGGAAGCGTTTTATTGTAGAAATAAAGACATTCAATCCACCATCAGGAAGAACAACCTTACGAATAATGCGCACAACTGTTCCAACCTTGCAAAGATCAGATACCTGAGGATGCTCGGCGTCATTTTTTAGCATTACAATGCCGATAAATCCGTCTGATTCGTAGGCTTTTTCGACGGCTTTAATATCTTCTTCGGAATTAATCATTAATGGAGAAAAAATGCCTGGAAAAATAGGTCGGCCCTGCAAGGGAATAAGCATAAGTTTTCCTGGAAGCATTTGTTCTGTAGGAATGATTGAGCTTTCTTCTGTATTTTTATCTTCATTATTAGCCATACCACTAAATATAATAATAAAATTCCAAAAAGGAAAATAAAATAATGAATAATTAAGAAGGCAAAATATAGAAAATAG
>JAILQA010000254.1 GCA_024699205.1 Treponema sp.
CCTTTATATCAATTACCGGAAAAAATCACCTCAACTACTATAGAAGATGAAAACGATGTATTTCTTGTCGGTTCTGATTTCGGACTTTTTAAAATAACTGGAAATAATTATGTTCTTTCCCTCTGGTCTGAGGGCAGGGTAGATCAAATCGCTCCTGTCCAGCTATATGATGAAACTTCGCATACGGTTTCAAATGCCTGGTATTTTAGAACCGACAAAGGCGTTTTCTACACAGAAGACTTAAAAAACTTTGAAGAAAGGAATAACGGGCTTCCATTTTTAACAATAAAAACCTATGAAAATGGAGAAACAACTCTACAAAAACAGATTCAGGAGTTGAAAGACATTTGTGTAAATCCGCTTAATCCTCTGGAATTAGTAACAGCTACAAAGGATAAGGTTTTTTATTCAGCGGATGGTGGACTTTCCTGGAAAAATCTTGGTTCTATGAGTAAGGCAACGCCTGGCATAAAAGCAGCTGCGGTTGCAACAATAGATGGCGAACCAGTTGTTTTTATGTCTCACCCAATTTTCGGCTTGTCATATATCTATCCTTCGTGGGCAAAGGCTTCCTGGCAGGATGTAACCGACGGATTTGAAAAAATGCCATCTTTATCATCACCAGATGAAATTGCAGATATTTTGCCTGTCGTAAGAACCCGTGCAGATGGAAGTGTTTATACAGAAATCTATTTATCACAATCATTTATTCCACGCCTTTACAGATTTAACTGGGTAAATAAAAGCGGAGAATTGATTTACAAGGGCACAGAACCTGTTGATTCTATTGACGGGCTTTCAATGATTGATAATGTCTTGATTTATTCTCATCTGGAAGGATTAGGTTCTCTTGATATTGATACCTTAAAAAGTCCAGGGGTGCCGGTTCAGTTTAAAAGCTGGAATAATACTTTTGCTTCTGTACCGGGCATGATAAATACAGCCTGGATTCCAAAATATGCGAGTGGTTTTTCGTCAGGAGTTTTGTTGAATGAACTCTGGCTTTTGTATCCGGGAACAATCAATACTCCTTATGCAGAAAAAGCTAACGGTAAAAAAAGTATTTATGCTTCTGCCTATCAGTGTCGTAATCAGGAGGGAATAAATAAGTTCAAAAAGGTTGTAAAAGACCGCAATATGAACAGTATTGTAATCGACATGAAGGATGATTATGGTTTCCTTCGTTATGATACAAAAGACCCTCTTGTAATGGAAAAAGGCGTGGTTTCTCAGTATGCAGTCGATTTGGATCACTTTATTGAAGAGTTCAAAAAAGAAAACATTTATCTGATTGCCAGAATTGTTACTTTTAAAGACCGTTCACTTACAAAATATAAAAACGGAAAATACGCGGTTTGGGATAGTGCTCTGAACAAGCCTTGGGTGGGAATCCGTGGATACGAAGATGTAACAGATGAAGAAGGAAATGTTACCGGCACAAATACCTTGTATTTTGATGAAAACTGGTGCGATCCTTATTCAGAAGAAGTTTGGGAATATAATGTGGCGGTTGCAAAGGAGCTTGTAAGCCGCGGTTTTGATGAGATTCAGTTTGATTATATAAGATTCCCTACTGATGGAAACAATCTGAAAAATGCCCAATATCGTTGGAAGAGTTCGGGAATGGACAAAGAAAGTGCCTTGATTTCTTTCTTATCGTATGCAAGAAAAAATATAGATGCTCCGATTGGAATTGATATTTATGGTGCAAATGGCTGGTATAGAAGCGGTACGCGAACAGGGCAGGATGCAGAAATGCTTGCTGAATATGTTGATGTTATCGGTCCTATGTTCTATCCGAGTCACTTTGAGCAGTCTTTCTTAAATTATTCGCCTTATGCCGATAGAACTTATCGTATTTATTTTTACGGTTCTTTTAGAAATACAATTTTGTGCCGCAACCGGGCAATAATTCGTCCCTGGATTCAAAGTTTCTACTTGAATGTAAGCTACGACAGGCAGTATTATGATTCGGACTATATTAAGAAAGAATTTTTTGGTACCAGGGATTCTATAAATCGTGGCTATATGTGCTGGAATAATTCCGGTGAATATGGTGTTACACCAGCTGATATAAGTGATACTGAGCCTTTTATTGGAACAGATTCTGCATCTGGTGAGCAATTCAAAAAACCGGCGATTGGAACGACTATGAAGCCGCTTTCGTTAAAAGAGCAGTCAGACCTTTCTATTCTGGACAGTATTTTGTATCCGACTTATGATGAAGCCGAAATTGTGCAATCCTTTTTACCATTTTTATTCGTTCAGCCTATAAGGGGTAATTAATGGCATTGAATCAATATACACCTGAAGAGCCGATTTCTTCGATAGCAACGGCTTTGGCTCCTGCTGCTTTGGGAATTGTACGTGTGAGTGGTAAAAACTGCATTGAATTAATTTCGAAAGTTTTTTCCCGTCCTAAAGCTTTACTTGAAGCAGCTGGAAATACGCTTGTTTACGGGTGGATTCAGGATGCTGCCAGTCAGAATAAAGGTGAAAAAAGCCGCATTTATGATGAGGTTATGCTTGGTGTGTATCGTGGGCCTAAAAGCTTTACCGGCGAAGATATGGTAGAAATCTTCTGCCATGGCGGCCCGGCAGTGGTGACTTCGATACATTCTCTTTTATTGAAAAATGGATTCAGACAAGCTTTACCGGGTGAATATACTTTCCGTGCCTATATAAACGGCAAGGCTGATCTTACAAAAGCAGAAGCCGTAAAGGAAATCATAGACAGCCATACGAATGTTTCACAGCAGCATGCCGCAGGAAGACTTTCTGGTTCTTTACGTCAGGAGATAGACGATATAAAAAAGCTGATTGTAGATACAATTGCTGCAATTGAAGTTGAAATTGAATATCCGGAAGATGAAGAGACAATTGCAGATTCCTTTGACTCTTCTGCACTTAAAGCTGCAATAAAAAGACTTCAGGCACTTTCTGATTCATGGAAAGGAGAAAAGCTTTATCAGGATGGAGCCCGAGTAGTTTTATGTGGCCGAACAAATGCAGGAAAATCTTCTTTATTCAATGCAATTTTGAAGGAAGAACGCGCTATTGTTTCTGAAATTGAAGGAACTACCCGAGATTGGCTTGAAAGCTGGGCCAGTATAAATGGTATTCCTGTCCGTTTGTTTGATACAGCTGGATTGCGTAAAACAGATGATGTAATTGAAGCGCGTGGTGTTGAACTTACAAAAAATCTTTCTCAGGAAGCTGATTTGGTTTTATATCTGGTAGATTCTACCGGCGGTATGAATGATGAAGACCGTGATTTTATAAAAAATTGTGCCGAGCCACTTGTACTTGTATGGACTAAAGCCGACAAAAATATTGCAAATAGTGATTTAAAAACTCAAAGTGACAGGCTGAAGGTTGATTTACCAGTAGAAGAAGTATTGTTGTCATCAAAGACAGGAGAAGGTCTTAAAGAGCTTTTTGCAAAGATTTACTCTATTCTTACTCAGGGAATAAAAACAGACAGAGAACAGGCTGGAATCGGTTCTTTGCGACAGAAAAAAGCTGTAGACGAAGCGCTTGAATGTGTTAAGCACAGTCTTATTTCTGCGGAAGAGGATTATGCGCTTGATGCTGTAGTTCAGGATTTGGAAGATACTCTTGATTGCCTTGCTGAAATTGTAGGTGAAGTAACTCCAGATGATGTCTTGGGCAGTATTTTTGCTAATTTCTGTGTCGGAAAATAAAAATCCTATTAGCTTTCACGTGACAGTAAAGTCTTGAATATTCACAAATTTTATTATTCTTGTTAAAATTATTTACCTTATTTTTTGGAGTGTTTAGGTATGTGTGGAATTGTTGGTTACGTTGGTAATAAAATGGCATCACAGGTTCTTGTGAATGCACTTAAAAAACTCGAATATCGTGGTTATGATAGTGCCGGAATTGCTGTTTTAGACGGTGAAAATATACTTGTTAGAAAATGCAAGGGAATGCTTAAATTCCTTGAAGAAAAAATTGCTGATGAAACCATAAAAGGTTGTATGGGAATTGGTCATACAAGGTGGGCTACTCATGGTGAACCAAGCGATACAAATGCTCATCCTCACACAAGTGAAGATGGAACAATTTCTATCGTTCACAATGGAATTATCGAAAATTATGCTGAATTAAAAGAAAGACTTCAGGCTCAGGGAATTGTTTTCAAAAGTCAGACAGATACAGAAGTTATTGTTCATCTTATAGATCAGAACTATAAAAAAGAAAAGGATATATTTAAGGCTGTTATTAAGACTTTGCATACACTTGAAGGTTCATATGCTCTTGGTGTTTTGTGCAAGGATTATCCAGACAGAATTATTGCAGCCCGCAAAGAAAGTCCTCT
>JAILQA010000261.1 GCA_024699205.1 Treponema sp.
AAATACTTTACAGTTGAGTACTGTTAATCCACTTCCAAGTGTCAAAGTTCTAAGCATAATACAATCAAAATAAGCATTTTCCTCTATACTTACTACGCTATCGGGAATATTTACTGTAGTTATAGCTCTACAGTTTCTAAATGCATTTGCTCCAATGCTTTGCAGTCTATATGGCAAATCCATACTTGTCAATTTCACACAATTTTGGAAAGCACTTGCACCAATAGTTGTAAGCGTATATGGGAAATCTATGCTTACAAGATTATCACAGTCATAGAAAGCTGATTGTCCAATTATCTGCAAACCGTTTCCTAAGAACTGTACGCTTGTAAGCTTGTCACAATCATAGAAGGCTGAATTACCAATGTTTTCTACACTGCTTGGAATTATAACACTTGTAATATTATCTTTGTTGCTGAATACTTCCGGGCTAATGTCCTTTACGCCGTTTGGAATTCTTATTACTCCTGTAGGGTTATCCCAACTGACCAAAGTTGTACCTACAACATTTGCTCCTTCTTCTGTACCTACAAATGGATTTGAGTTACCGCCAGTGCCAGGTCCTTTTGCAAGAACTGTCCAGCCGTATCTGTTGTAAATATATGCACAGTTTTCTGTTGTATTAAAGTAAGCATCCAGATATTGTGGATTATAAACTGCACTAGAACTTGTATAACTTCCTCGCCAGTTTATTGATGTACCGTCTCTACCATTTGTTCCATTAGAACCATTCTGTCCATCTGCTCCATCATAGCCGGCCCTTGCAAGCAAAATCCATTCACTTCCGTTATAAATATAAGAAGAGCCTGTAGATTCGTTATAGTATGCATCTAATGGATTAGGCTCTGGAAGTTCATATTCGTCTTCAAAAGAACCAAGCCAAGTAATTCCTGTTGTACTTGATGAAGTTGCACCGTCAGAACCTTTTCTTGCAAATAACTGCCAGCCGTTTTCGGTATAAATGTATGAACAGCCGTCACTTGTGTTGTAATATGCCCATAGGTTTTGAGGTTCTTCAATATCATCAGCATTAGTGTAGCTTCCAAGCCATACAAGAGAATCTCCTGTATCACCTTTGTCACCAGCCTTTGCAAGCAGCTGCCAGCCATCATCGCCAGTATAAATGTAAGAACATCCATCGCTTGTGTTGTAATATGCATCTAAGTATTGAGGATTTTCAATTGAATCAGAATCAGCATAAGAACCACGCCAACGGATAGGTGTTCCATCATTACCGGCAGCTCCTTCTTCTCCTTGAAGTCCCTGAGCACCAGTCTGACCTTTTTGTGCCAAAAGCGTCCATTCTGTTCCATTATAAATGTAAGAACAACCGTCAGTAGAATTGAAATATGCATTAAGGTATTCAGGATTTGTTATTTCATCAGCAGATGCATAAGTTCCAAGCCAAACCATAGAATTACCGTCTTCTCCATCATCACCTTTATCACCTTGCAATCCATCTGCACCTGCTTTTGCAAGCAATTGCCAATTAGCACCTTCTCCTTCTCCGAAGAAAATATACGAGCAACCGTCACTTTCGTTATAATATGCATCCAAATATTGTGGATCTATACTATAATACCAGTAATAGTTTTCATAAAGATAATTTAAAGAGTTATAACTTCCAAGCCAGTTAATAGAGTTACCGTTTTCTCCATTATCACCTTGCAATCCATCTGCACCAGCCTTTGCAAGTAGCTGCCATCCATAAACGCCAGTGAAAATATAAGAACAACCATCACTTTCATTATAATATGCATCCAAATATTGTGGATCTATACTATTCCAATAGTAATAATTATCGTAAAGATTATCTGAAGAGCTATAACTTCCAAGCCAATTAATGGATTTGCCGTTTTCTCCATCTTCGCCTTTATCACCATTTTCACCAGCTTTTGCGAGAAGTGTCCACTCTAAAGATTCATCTCCATACACGTAGATATACGAACAACCATCTGTTGTATTATAATATGCATCCAGATACTGAGGATTGTAAATTGAACTAGAACTTGAATAACTTCCTAGCCAGTTTATGGATTTGCCATTAGTTCCGTCTTCACCTTTGTCTCCTTTATCACCTTGTAATCCATCTGCACCAGCCTTTGCAAGTAGCTGCCAGCCAGATCCAGTGTAAATGTAAGAACAACCGTCACTTTCGTTATAATATGCATCAAGATATTGAAGAGTATAAATTGAACTAGAACTTGAATAACTTCCTCGCCAGTTTATGGATTTACCGTCTCTTCCATCTGCTCCATCATAGCCAGCCCTTGCAAGCAAAATCCATTCACTTCCGTTATAAATATAAGAAGAGCCTGTAGACTGGTTATAGTATGCGTCTAAGTATTGAGGTAAGACATAATAATAATATTCTCCTGCTTCTTCATTATAAATTAAATAAGATATATTATTATCCGTCTCATCAGTTCGATAATATGCGTTATTTAAATCTTCAAGAGAAGGCCATTCTCCCAGCCAACGTATAGAAGCACCTTTTCCACCATCACGTCCATTCGCTCCATCTTTTGAAAGAAGATACCAGCCATAGCCATTCCAAATATATGAACAACCATAAGTGATATTATAGTATGCATCCAAATACTGAGGGTCAATATAATAATTATATTCTCCAGTTTCTTCATCATAACTTGAATAAGATATATTATTGTCCGTCTCATCAGTTCGATAATATGCGTTATTTAAATCTTCAAGAGAAGGCCATTCTCCCAGCCAGCGTATAGAAGCACCCTTTTCACCATTCTGTCCGTTTCTTGAAAGGTGGTTCCAGCTATTACCATTCCAAATATATGAACAACCGTCACTTGCGTTATAATATGCATCTAAGTACTGAGGTTTGATATAATAATAATATTCTCCTGTTTCTTCATTATATTCAGAATACGTATTTTCAGATTCTTCATCAGTTCGATAATATGCGTTATATAATTCTATCTCAGATACCCATTCGCCTAGCCAGCGTATAGATGCACCCTTTTCACCATTCTGTCCATTTGCACCACTTCGTGCCAGCAGAGTCCAGTTATATCCATCAAAAATATATGAACAGCCATCAGTCATATTAAAAAAGGCATTCAGATACTGAGGATTTTCTATATCATCAGCAGAATAGTATGAACCAAGCCACACCATGCTTATTCCGTCTTTTCCGTTGTCTCCCCTTTCTCCTTTTTCGCCTTGGATACCTTGGTCTCCTTTTTCACCTTGAAGTCCCTGTTCTCCCTTTTCACCCTGTACGGTATTATCAAGTTCAGTGCTGGTAAAATTATTATCTGCCAAAGTTGTTATTCCGTTTGCTGTGACCCTTACATTGGAACTTAGATTATGAATGACTCCATTTTTGCTTGCAACAACTTGATATCCGCTTCCTGCAGGTACACCGCTAATTGTATAATTCCCGGCATCATCAGTCATTGCCATATAACTTGTTCCGGCAACAAAAACTAAATATCCGGTATTACCACTCCAGTTGTTCCAGTCTGTTGTAATTCTTCCCGTAATACTTCCTGTAGCAGTAAGCCTTAATATATCAGCTACGCTTGTTTCTGCTGCACGGACAACAACGTTTGTACAGACTGCTCTTTCACTTGAATAGCTGCTTGCGGCATATACAGTGTAAGTTCCTTCAGCTAGATTTTCAAAAGTGTAAGACCCATTGCTTGAAGTAACATTGTTTGCAACAATAACACGTGCATTACTGTCTCCATTTTGGAAAATATCAACTGTCTGTACTCGCCCTTGCATTACATTCATCACATTCTGAGTTACGAGACCGTCTGTTTTATCCAAAGTAAGAATAATTCCATTGTGATTATCACCTTCAACGTTTGAATACATTACTTTACCGGTGATTTTTCCAGTAGCCTTTGTCTCGTTTTCTGGAGTTTTGACTCCAACATCCATATTGCACGAAAACAACCCAAAAACAATCAACACAGTGCTAAGAATGGTAACCAAATAAGAAATACTTTTCCTCATACACATCTCCTATGCCTTTTTTATTAAACTGCAAGTTTTACAACACAATATACTTGCATTTTGTTTACATATTATAACATACTATCACCATACTGCTAGTAATAAATTCAAAAATACTTGCGTAAAGTTATATTATGACTGAAGATGAATTACAGACACGGGTTATTTCAAATATCCGTGCTTTACGTAAAAAGGCAGGCCTGTCACAAGAAAAACTTGCTGACAAGGCTGACATTTCACGACAGATGATGAATGATATAGAAGGCCGCAGACGCTGGCTTACAAAAAAGACACTGGTAAAATTAGCAAATGCGCTGGAAGTTGATGTTTATAAACTTTTCCTTCCTTCCGCAAATGAAAATGAGACTACAAAAGGCATTTACGATTATATTACAAAAGAGGTTGTCCTACAGATTAAAGATGCAGTCGATAAAACTCTAGATAAATTTTAACAACAGTCAGCCTTAGCCTTCAGCAAATCTTCCTTAGAAGCAAGGCTTGCTCTTGCCGCAGCATCAGCAATATCATCCAAAGTTAAAGTTCCAGCTTCCTTTGCCGCTGCAAGCTTTTCATCCTTTTTCCAGGCACATAAAATACCGCGCGAACTGTTCACTGTTCCGCCAGCCTTATCCAAAAGAGTGGCCGCAATTCGGGCAGCACCTCCCTGAGCCCCGTAACCAGGAATCAAAAAGAAAATATCCGGATAAGCATTTCGCAAGATTCGCGCATCACTTTCTTCCGTACAGCCAACAACCGCACCAACCGGAGAACAAGTATAAGCAGTCCCCAGTCCGGAATAAACTTCCTTAAAATCTGCCGAAATCCGCTCAAGCTCAGCCCCAACACCATCAAGAACGCGGCCACCACAAGCCAGTTCCTGCTGTTCAATATCCTTCATTCCCGGATTAGAAGTACGAAGCAAAACAAAAGCTCCCTTTCCACCAAGTTCCGGACTGCAATATTTTGTAAAAGGCTGCAAAGTATCAAAACCCATGTAAGGATTTATCGTAATAATATCAGTTTCAAAATCACCAGTAAAATGTGCACGGGCATAAGCATCTGCAGTTGCCGCAATATCACCACGCTTAATATCAGAAATGGCAATCATCCCAGATTTTTTTACAGCCGCCAGAGTTTGAGCGTAAACCTTCATACCGGCAAGTCCCATCGCTTCATAATAAGCAATCTGAACCTTAAAACAACAGGCCGATTTATCAGCTGCAACACGATCAATAATCGCCTGATTATAAGCCAGCACCGCATCCGCCGCAGAAGCATAATTTTTCAAAACACTGTCTGGAATATAAGACGGATCCGTATCCAACCCAACACACAAAGGACCATTTTTCTGAGCCAGTTCCTGAAGAACAAGCATTTTGTGATTATTATTCATATTTCGAATTGTAACAGAAAATCATTTTTTTTAATAGCGCGAAGAATAAAGAATAAGGAGGGAGAAGCCTCTCCCTACGCCCGCACTTCGTTGCGGTCTACCCTCTCGCCTAGGGGCAAACAATTCTTCCTTTCTGCCCCTAAAACCCCTTATTTTTTTTATTCAAATTATTAACAAATCGTTATTCTGTGATACGTAAACATATTTTTAGGTGTTTTTACCTACTTAACATATAAAAAATCAATTTTATAATTTTATTAAACGATTTACAAAAAAAACGTTTTACAAAAAACGATTAACTAAAAGTTAATCAGGAGGAAGCAATGAAAAAATTAAAAAGCGTTATGGCTCTTGCAAGTTTGGCGATGCTTGCAAGTGTATTGTTTACTGCGTGTCCAAAAGATTCAGGCAAATCAACCCCTATTGATGGACCAACAAAAGTTGAAAAAGTTATTCCTGTTGAAGATTTAGAACTCGACAAATCAAAAATCGTAGGTGGCTATGCCTATTGGACTTATAGCTTAAATGATTTTATTGACAAGGAAATTACAATTGATTTTTCTTGTGATATGAAAGTTGTAAACTCAGGTACAGCAGGTAAACAGAATCTTCAGTGGCAGATAAACGACGGAAGTGCATATCCTGTTGTTGTTGCAAGAGAATATCTTCCAGAAGAAGCTGATTTCATTCATCTTGAAGGTAAAAACGAAACCCCTTACAAAGTAAAATCAGGCAATGTATTCTATCTTTCAACTTATCAGATTGATACAGATAACCTTACTATCAGCGTTAAGAACATTAACTTAAAAATCTCTTATGGTAGTGATGGAAAAGAACAAGAAGAAAAACCAGCAAAAGTATATCCAACAGACATCTTTACAGTAGGTGAAGCTAATTCTTGTGGAATTACTTTGCGCGATGCAAAAGAAGCTTTCACTATCCACTATGATGGTTCTGCGGCTTCAAGCATTAAAACAGAAAACGATGGTTCAGTAACCTGGATTGCTACAGCTGCTGGTGGCGGCGGTGGTGGAGTTGCATTCTACGCTAAGAACGACAAAAAAGAAATCAATCTTGGTAACTATGAATCTATTGACCTTGAATTAGTATACAGTCCTGTTACAGGTGCATGGGATCCTAGTGCACAGGTTCCTGGTTTCTGTCTAAGAATTCTTCCTTGGGATTCAACAGGTATGTTCGGAGGATATGTAGACTTACAGTATTTTGATGCAAAAGACGAATATGGAACTCTTACAATCAATATACCTGTTACACAGGCTAAAATCGACGAACTTGTTTCTAGCTCAGGAGTTGATTCTGTATTAGGTTTTGCCCTTAAGTTCAACGATTACAATAGAGGAAACAAAGACGGCGACCAACTTAAAGTTCAGTTAAAGAACGTTAAGTTCAATGCAAAAGAAGGTGCTCCTGCTGATCAGCCATTTGATGATGGTTTGACAGATGCAGAACGTGGTACAGTTGAAGAAATCTATTATCCTACAAGAGACTATACTGTTGCTGAAGAAAACCTTACAGATGCAGATAAATATAACAAACACGCATGGGTATATCTCCCAGCTGGATACAATGCTGAAGACAAAGATACAAAATATCCTTTATTCATCCTTCTTCATGGATTTGGACAGAACGAAAATACCTGGGGACTTTCTAATAAAGGACGTGGTGGAAAGATTAAAGGTTACATGGATAAAGGAATGAAAGAAGGTAAAGTTGAAAAATTCATTCTTGTTTGCGCAACTGGTGTAGCAGATAAATCTTGGGGACCAAATGGCAGTGGAAACAGCATGGGTGGCTTTAATGCATTTGGTGGTGAACTCAGAAATGACCTCCTTCCATACATCCGTGAAAACTACAATGTAGCTGAAGGACGTGATAATGTTGCAATTGCAGGTCTTTCAATGGGTGGCGGACAGACATTCAATATTGGTATGGGAGAATGTCTTGACCTCATCATTAACTTTGCTGGATTCTCTGGTGCATTATTTGCTGGTGCAGATGATTTTACAGCTGGTGTTGAAGCTAAATTTGATAAAGAACTCAAGATTCACAACCTCTATATGATTTGTGGCGATGCTGATGATTTAGTTTACGGTTCATTCCCAGGTTATGTAGAAGCTATGGCTAAATGGGACCGAGTAGAAAACTTTGAATCTTATGTATTCAAAGGTGGAACACACGACTTCCCTGTATGGTACTATGGATTTAATGACTTTATCCACATGGTATTCCAGAAAGACGTACAGCTTTACAACTAAGTTCTTTTAGATTGTCGGGCCAAACCCGACAATGACAAAAAAAGCACATTTCTTTGCAACGCAGGGAAATGTGCTTTTTTTATGTATACTAAAAGTTGTGAAAAATTTTTTTTTACTGTTCTTCCGTCTCTACATCATTCACAATTTCTTTTACCTGTTCAATTGTCATACCAAGAGATTTGGCAATAAGCTCAAGAGAAGCTCCATTCTTATAAAAGCTTCTTGCATCTTCCCTAGCTTTTTCGTCTTTGCCGTTCTGAAATGCGTAAGCCTGCTGTCTTTCCCATGTCATATACTGGACCCTCCATTGTGTATTGTGCTTGGCATCTATGACGTATTCTTTTAAATCTTTCGTATATCTGCTGTTTGCCTTGTTTGAAATGAGGAACTCAAAGAAGTTCTTTGTTTCCTTAGCCTCAATCATTTTAGCACATATATCTGCAATAAAAAAGCATTTTTGTGTGCGGTCGTTCAGTCTTGTTTTAAGGTCCTCTTTACAAATGTTTTCAAAGGTATAGATAGGCAGCCCTTTATGGAAAATATCCTTAAGACAGATGAAAATTACATAAGAATCTTTTAAATCCTTGTAAAAATCGCCCTTGTTTAACGAGGATAAATCCATTACATCCTGATAATATCTGGCTCGCTCAGGTAATTCTTTTGTGTCTGTAGCCTGAAGCTCAATGTCGTACATTTTGTTTGTATCTTTAATGTATACATCCAGTCTGACTCCTTTTGAATCGTGGTCAATATCCAATACTTCTTCATTGTGCATTTCCATCTTTTCAATTTTAACACCTAAAAGCATTTCAATTAGATGCTGACATGCATCGGGATGATTCTTCATTACCTTGTAAAAGATAAAGTTGTTGGCAAGTGTCGCCTGTTCCCATTTTTGTTCAGGCGTGAGTTTTTCATGTTTTTGATTTGAAATAGTCATATTATCTCTCCTTTTGGATAAAAATGATTTTACGCAGAAAAAAATCCTACATCATTAATATTAGAAAAAATTGAAGATTTCGGACCATTTTGAGGAAAAAAAAGTGAAAAAAATTGTTAATTATTGTTTCTAAAAAAAAGATGGGGGCGATACGGGGCAGAAACTAAGACGAAGGTGCCCCGTTAGAAAGGATAGCCCGCAACAGCGTGCGGGCGTAAGGGAAGGCTTTCCCTTCCTCTATTTTAAATTTATTCTATTTTTGGTAATCCAGCAAAACCTTTTTCCAAATCAGCGTCGGTTGGAATGTAGTCGGTCATTGTTCCGTCGTTGAAGGCTTTGTAAGCATACATATCAAAATAACCGGTTCCGGTAAGACCGAATACGATTGTTTTTTCTTCGCCAGTTTCTTTGCATTTAAGTGCTTCGTCAATTGCAACTTTAATTGCGTGGCTGCTTTCTGGTGCAGGCAAAATACCTTCAATTCTAGCAAACTGCTGAGCGGCTTCAAAAACTGCAGTCTGTTCAACAGCACGAGCTTCCATTAAACCGTCATCATAAAGCTGAGAAAGAATGCTGCTCATTCCGTGATAGCGTAATCCACCTGCATGATTTGCTGATGGCATAAACTCACTTCCAAGAGTATACATTTTTGCAAGAGGACAAACATGACCGGTATCGCAAAAATCATAAGCAAACTTACCGCGTGTAAGACTTGGGCAGCTTGCAGGTTCAACAGCAATAAACTTATAGTCAGCTTCACCACGGAGCTTACGACCCATAAATGGAGAAATAAGTCCACCAAGATTAGAGCCACCACCCGCACAACCAATAATTACATCCGGTTTAATTCCATATTTATCAAGCGCAGTCATAGTTTCCAGGCCGATTACACTCTGATGCAAAAGAACCTGATTCAAAACACTTCCCAAAACATAGCGGTAACCTTCCTGTTTTGTAGCTGCTTCAACCGCTTCAGAAATTGCACATCCAAGGCTTCCATTTGTATCCGGGAACTCCTTTAGAATTGCACGTCCAACTTCTGTTGTGTTACTTGGTGATGGAGTAATTTTTGCACCATAAGTACGAATTACTTCGCGGCGGAAAGGCTTTTGTTCATAAGAACACTTTACCATATAGACTTGGCAATCCAAATCAAAGTAAGAGCAGGCCATAGAAAGAGCTGTTCCCCACTGTCCGGCACCAGTTTCGGTTGTTACACCCTTCAAGCCCTGCTTTTTAGCGTAATAAGCCTGAGCAATAGCCGAATTAAGCTTGTGACTTCCACTTGTATTGTTTCCTTCAAACTTGTAGTAGATTTTTGCCGGTGTGCCAAGTTTTTTCTCCAGGCAGTAAGCACGCACAAGAGGAGAAGGACGATACATCTTATAAAAATCGCGGATTTCCTGAGGAATCGGGATATATGCATCTGTTTCATTCAGCTCCTGTTTTACAAGTTCATCACAGAAAACATGAGAAAGCTCTTCTGCTGTACAAGGCTTTCCTGTTCCCGGATTCAAAAGTGGAGCTGGTTTCTTTTTCATATCTGCGCGAACATTATACCAAGAATCAGGCATCTCCGATTCGTTCAGATAGATTTTGTAAGGTATTTCTTTGTCTGCCATAATATAACCTCCTGGCATAAAGTTTATTGCGAAAACTATCGCTTTTTTTGATGTTTCTACAAAAAGAAACACTGTATATTTGCATTATAAGTGAGATAATTGATTCTGTCAATAGAAACAAACGATTTTTATAATAAATTGTTATTTTTTAATCACTTTTTTTGCTTAAACTAACGAGCATTAGTTTCCGATACAATAATTATGAGCAGGAAAAATCTTTCAAGGGAAAAAATCATACAATCTTTTCTGACCGCCTCCTTCGAAAAAAGTGCAGGAGCAACATCCCTTGCCGACATTGCAGATGCTTTGGAAATAAAAAAAGCTTCCTTATATAATCACTTTGAAAGCAAAGAACAGATGTACGACGAAACCTTATCGTATTGCAAAACCGAAATTGAGAATGTTAGTTTCATTGCTGATAAAGTTTTCGATTCTATAAAAAACAGTAAGATTTCCGCTTTGAGCTTGTTCAAAAAATTGATTTCCAGATATTTTGAATTATTCGAGCTAGAACCTGCCTTTCAAGTGTATATTTTTGTACACACAGAACAGTATTACAATTTAAGTGCGTATGAAATTATTAACAATCAATACGAACAACTCACCGAAGAAATAAGAAAGATTTTGACAGCCTGTATGACCGAAGAAAAATTAGCTGATCGTTCCGAAAAAGAAACAAAAGACATGGCAGCTTACATTTCCTCCATGATTCTTCATCAGTTGGATTTATGCATTGCAAATCGTAAGGAAATAGTCCGCCAGAATCCAGAAAGTGGCGCAGGCAGCCTTTTTGAACTTCCTTCAGACTCTTTAGCCGTAAATAAAACCTTAAAACTGATTGAAAGTTATTTCAAAGCCGTTTCCTTATAAATTGCCTTTACCCTTTCAGTATAAACTCCAGGTTTTTCATAAACAATTATCTCAGGTTCAATTTTTAATCGTGATTGAGCATTTTTCCTTGCTTCTATTAAAACAAGATTTGGTTCACTTGCTGCAAAAGGACTGACAAGACACATTCTTTTTGGTTCAAGTTTATACTTTTGTAGACAGTTAAAGATTTCTGCCAGCCTGAATGGACGATGAATCATAAAAAACTTGCCATGTGGTTTCAAAAGATATTCCGCTGCAGAAATAACATCTTCCAGTTTGCATAAAACTTCATGGCGTGCAATTGCCTTTTCATCTACCGGATTTTCTTTTCCATGTTCTCTAATCTTATAAGTTGTATTTGATGTAACAAAATCATAATCATGCTTTGCAAATAAGGTCTGCACATTTTTTATATCACCCTTCACAATCTGTATTTTTTCATTCAGATTATTCAATTCAACACTTTTCTGAGCAAGGGCCGCAGATTTCTGTTGTATTTCCAATCCTGTAATATGAGCAACCTTATCTACCAGCAGCAAAGGAATAATTCCGTTTCCTGTTCCTAAATCCACGCCAGAATCACGCATTTTAATAGAAGAAAATGCAAAATTAGAAAGAAGAACGGCATCAATTCCGAACATAAATCCTTTTCTGTCCTGTATGATTTTGTATCCACTTAACAACGTATCTGTCTGAAAATCGCCTGTAATATCAATGTTGCCTGTAATAACATTTTCCATCACTTAAAAACCACCATCAAAACAAAAAAAGCAATAGCTAAAAGTACCATGTAAATCAGCGCCAGAATTGAAAAGAAGTCCTTAAAAATCAAAAGCAGGATTGCCCAAAAAATCGTTATCAATCCAAAGAATATTGCAACATAGCCGGAGCCCTTACATTTAAACTCACACTTTTTTATTCCTTGTTCAGATTTATCAGGATAAGATTCTGTCATTTTCTTAACAAAACTGTCTGATAAAAAATACAGTCCAAAGCATAAAAACACAAGGCCTGCTATAAAAGAAAAAACTATAAGAAGAATAAGTTTTGAACTCATAATATTACCTTATATTGTAACCTTGATAATGTAAATAGATTAATAATAAGGTTCTTATGTATAATTTTACAGTCAGATTTGTCAGAAGAATAAAGCAGCTTGACAAAAAAGTATAACAATCTGTTTTATTTGACATCGGCTTAAAAAGAATACATAATGAATCAATAAAAAATCAAAACTATTCGGAGGTTTTAAAATGAAAAAAATTATTTCTCTTGCACTCGCTATATTTTTAATTGGAACTACAGCTCTTTGGGCAGAAGATTCTCAAGATGTAACAGTTTATGATCAGGCTATAGGTATATTTGTTCTTGGAAATGTATCTGCAACAGATCCTAATGTTTGCGGTCTTCAATATCAGCAGTGGTTTGATAAAGTAGGATTCCAGACAGAAGGTTTTGTTTATTACAATGACAAAAATTATTCACAGATTTCAACTTATAATTTTTCTTTAAGCGGCGAGCTTCTTCTTAAATTATATGAAACTCCAAAATTCAAACGCACTTATTCTACCCTTTATGCCTGGTTTATGGCTGGCTACCACGGCTACAATAAAGCTAATTATATAGATTCACAAGGAACTTATGGAGAATCTGGATATGTAGAAGGCTATTACACAGACTCCGGCTTTATGGGAGATGCCATGTTAGGTATTGGCTTTGGTTTTGATATTGTCGTATTTGACCATATCTCCATTCCATTCCAGTTCGGTTTTGAAGGTGAATTCCCTAATACTGTTAAAGCAGGATTCTGTATTGGCTCAGGAATACGATATAGATTCTAAATCTGATTTTGAATCTTAAAGTTTTCGTTTCCACTTTTTACATTTTATCGTTATAATAATATTATTAAAAAAATTGGAGTAAAAATGAGAATTACTTTGATAATATTTATTCTGGTTGCTATTTTTGGTTTTCTTTTATACAACAAATATGTAAGAAAGGACAGGAACATCGACAGTCAGAAGAAAGACGATAAAAATACAGACAAAAAAGAGGGCGAAGATCTTCCTGATTTTGAAAAGGGATTTTTTGAACGCACTCAGGCAGGAGAAAAATCCCAACTGCTGCTTACTTTAGCATCACAGCAGGATTGTGCAATCATTAGAAGCCTTCTTCAGGCAGAAAATATTCCATCTTATACAGAAGGCGAACACATGAACAATATTTATGGCGGGCTTTCTGGAACAATGACAACGGTTGTCGCAATCAAACTCTATATTTTATGTGCTGATTACGACAAAGCCGTTGATATTATCAAAAATTACAAGATGGATTCTTCTGGTTATACAATTTTTGATAAAGTCGAATAACGATTATGGAATATGAATGACCTCGCGTGGTTTACTACCATTTGCAGGTCCAACAATTCCACGCTCTTCCATTTCTTCTACAAGACGAGCTGCACGGTTATAACCAATCTTCAATCTTCTCTGGATATAAGAAGCACTTGCTTTTCCAGCCTGAACAACAATTTCCAAAGCCTGATCATAGAGCGGATCTTCACCAATTGCATTTCCGAATAAATCATCTTCTCCACTGCCACCGTCATCATCATCAACAAAGATTTCTTCATCAATGTATTCAGGTTCACCAAAGCGTTTTACATATTCAACAACATTTTCAACTTCTGAATCACTTACAAAAGTTCCCTGAATACGAACTGGATAAGGGTCAACAGCAGAAGCATAAAGCATATCACCACGGCCAAGAAGCTTTTCTGCACCAACACTATCAATAATGATATTTGAGTCAGTTCGGGAAGCAACCATAAAGGCAATTCGGCTAGGAATATTTGCTTTAATCAAACCAGTAATTACATTTACAGAAGGTCGCTGGGTTGCAAGTACAAGATGAATACCAACAGCGCGGCTCATTGCTGTAAGTCTGGCAACGATTGATTCCAGTTCCTTTCCACTTGTAGCCATCAAATCTGCAAACTCATCAATAATAACTACGATATAAGGTAATTTTTCGGTACAAATATCACGCTCTTTAATTCTCTGATTGTAAGAAGCAATATCACGAACACCAAGTCCATCCAAAAGTGCATAACGACGCTCCATTTCGCAAAGACAATACTGTAAAGCTTGCAAAGCGCGTTTTGGTTCTGTAATAACTGGTGTAAGAAGATGAGGAATATTATTGTAAAGCTTTAATTCTACAACCTTAGGATCTACCAAAATGAGTTTAACGTCTTTATAAGAACGCTTATACAAAATTGAAAGAATCAGTGAGTTTACACAAACAGATTTACCTGAACCAGTTGCACCGGCTATCAGCATGTGAGGAGTTTTTACCAAATCAATAAGCTGGGCTTTTCCTAAAATATCTTTTCCCAAAACTACAGGAACTGCCATTTTTGAATATTCCGGCAAAGACATTTCAATGATTTCACGGAAACTTACAATTGAACGTTCTTTGTTAGGAACTTCAATACCAACTGCCTGCTTTCCAGGAATTGGAGCGACAATTCGTACAGAACTTGCGGCAAGGCTTAAAGCAATGTTATCCTGCAAAGCAACAATCTTACTTAATTTTACGCCAGGAGCAGGAAGCAGCTCAAACATTGTAACAACCGGACCTTTTTTAATACCAATTATATCTGCATCAATATTGAACTCTGCTAAAGTCTGCTTTAACTGAATAGAAGCTTCTTTTGTTTTGTCATCAATAATCCAATACTGGTCATCTTTGTAAGCGGTGAGCAAATCTGAAGGAATTACATAAGGACCTTTTATAGATGCTCTGTTTGTTGTTGGAAGATTACCTTCAATTTCTTTTGTAACAGGAGTATTTTCGGCCTGCTGTGCATTGAAGAAATCTGTAAGTTCATCAGCTGTAAGATTTTTTGCAGAATTAGCGTTAGGATCAAGTTCTTTTTCTTTGAAAACTTTTTCTTCCAGAACTTTTTCTTCAGCTGCTTGCTTTCTGTCTGATTTTGTAGACAAATCAATTTCATCTTCCGCGACATTTATTTCTGGGTCACTTGGGTCTTCAATTCCTTTTTCTTTGCGGACATCTGCATCCATATCAGAGAAAACATCAGAAACAGAAGCTGTAAAACTTACTTTTTCCTGGGATTTTATCTGATTAAAAATATCGTTTTTCTCTGTCTGATTTTTTTGACTATCAGAATCTTCTGCAACAGGTTCAATATCATCAGAAAGTTCTTCATCGTCTTCCTGTTCATTCATATCGATGTCAAAGAAATCTTCATCAAGGGTTGTATCTTCTATTTTTTCTGTTCCCTCTGTTCCGTCCAAAGAAGGTTCTTTCATATTAAGATAATCTGGCTCTGGTAAAGTTTCATCTTCAACATATTCGTCATCGAGCAAATCATCAGACACATCATCTTCTGTACTTGGTGCAAGAGTTTCTGTAATCAAAGGCTTTTGCTGTTCATTTTTGTTAACAGGAGTTACTTCGGGAACAGATACATTTTCATCCAGAGAAATCTTTGTCGGATATTTTGGCGCTGCAGGGCGTGCCTTTTTTTCTACAGGCTTTTCTTCTTCTTCGACATTATCACGAAGCGTAATGCCATAAGAATAGGCTGGATTTGGATGAAGCTTTGAATCTATGTATCTTGCAGCCGAATAAGGATTTTCTTTTTCCAAAGTGTCTGATTTTATCGACAATTCATTTTCGTCATTTTTTTTTGCTGGTAATTCTGAAGTCAAATCTACTTCTGGCAAAAAATCTTCATCAGATTCTTCGAGCTCTTCTACTTTTTCACTTTCTTCTTTTGGTGGAAAATCAAAAATCGGGTCGTTTTCATCGATGTAATCTGGCGGAAGGGTTTCTGGTACAGGTGGTAAATCTGGCCATTCAAGTTCATCGGGTTCGTTTTCACTTTCGCTTGTTTCTGGTTCTGGATTGATGAGGGCAGCATATTCTTCCTGTGTAATTATAGAAGCAGGATTTGCCGGTTCAGCTTCTTCTTCAGCTTTTTCTGAGCTAGTTGATTCTGAAACAGGAAGCTCTTCTGCTGTGGTTGAGGATTCTTCACCAGATTTTTCATAATCTTCCATAGTTGGTAAATCTTTTGTGATTTCCTTTTCTTTTTCTTCTTCCTGAACCTCATAAAGATTATCAGCCTGAGAAACTAAATCTTCATAGGAATTATCTGTATTTTTATTTTCTTTTAATTCTTCTAAAGCAGCTTTTTCTTCTTCATCCAAACCGTCAATTTCTGAAAGATTTTCAGATAATTCTGAATCAGAAGATTTATCTTCCTGTTTTTCATCGGCAATATCTTCAGAAAAATCTCTTTCTTCGAGCGGTTCATCTTCTTCAGAAATTACTTCATCTTCAACTTCCTCTGAAGCTAAATCATCATCAAAAACTTTATCTTCAGGCTTTTCTTCTTTTTCAGCGTTAAATTTATTTGCAGAAAGTTCGGACAAGGCTTTATCAAAAGCAGTGGTCTTTTTTATAGGATTATATTTGAACGAAGCTTCATCTTTGTCATCAACATCATCAACTTTCGCTTTTTTAGGTTCATAATTTTCAAAAGAATCATCATAATCATCCTGCTGAGGTCTTGGCTTACCGTTTCTATAAAAAATACGTTGATTTACACTTTCGGCAATAATACCAGCACCCAAAATCTCTATGATAATGAGCATAACTCCAGTAACAACTGTAATTATAATTTTTATTGTTGTTGAATTATTAACACCTATGGCAAGAATATAACGGCAGATTTTCTCGGTAAGAACAGCTGTAAAAAATGGAATAAGCGCCGTAAGCAGACGCATGGTTTTCTGGCTTGTCCATTTTGTAGCAAAGCATGAAATACCCGCTATAAATAAAAATAAAGGTATCAAAAGACTGCAATATCCGTAAACAGAATAAAGCATGTTGCCTATGATATAGAGAATATTATTATGACCAGGACCGCCTACACCAAAATCCAATGGCAGTATGGCTAAGCTGATTGTAAAAAAGGCTGCTAACAGCAGCAGAATTGTTCCTGTAAAAATGCTAGATTTATTCGAAGATTTCATAGTTCCATTATCGGATAATAAAAAAAAGTTTTTAGTTTTTTAGTTGTTAGTTCTTTAAAAAAAAGGTTATAATCAATCTTATGAAAACTACATCTGTTAAAACCGTCGGTATTCTGACGTCTGGTGGAGATGCGCCTGGACTAAATGCCGCAATTAGAGCCTTATGTGTTTCTGGAAAAAACAATTATGGAATGAAGTTCATTGGTATTAGAAACGGTTATCGTGGTCTTATTGATAACGATGTTTTTAAAATGGATAAACTTGATTTTTCAGAAATGTTCGATAAGGGCGGAACTATCCTCGGTACTTCAAGAGTAAAGCCTTTTAAAAATCCTGTGCCGGATCCAAAAACTGGTCTTTTGCCAGTAGAAGCAATCAAGGAAACCTTTAAAAAGAATAAGCTTGATGCCCTTGTTTGTCTTGGTGGAAACGGAACTAATACAACCGCTTCTCTTTTGTATGAGGCTGGTTTTAATGTAATCGGAATGCCAAAAACAATTGACAACGATATTTTTGGAACAGAAGAGACTTTTGGTTTTCATACAGCTATTGATGTTGCAACTGCTGGAATAAACGCAATTAGAACTACAGCAAAAAGTCATGGTCGAGTTATGGTTGTAGAAATTATGGGCCATAAAGTTGGATGGCTTGGACTTTATGCAGGAGTTGCCGCAAATGCAGATGTAATTCTTCTTCCTGAGATTCCTTACGATATAAAAAAAATTGCTGCTTTCCTTGAAAAACGTAAGGCTGAAGGTAATGATTTTGCAATTGTTGCCTGTTCGGAAGGTGCTTTGGATATTAATGAAGCAAAACTCAGCAAAAAAGATTTTAAGAAATCACGTCTAGAAATGACTCAGTCAGTTGGATTCAGAGTTGCAAAAGAAATTGAAGAAGCTACAGGCTTTGAAACCCGCTGTTCTGTTCTCGGTTATTTGCAGAGAGGCGGAAATCCTTCTCCTTATGATATTCTTTTGTCTACTCAACTTGGAAACGCTGCTGCTGATTTCCTTGCTAATAAAGAGTTTGGTAATCTGGTTGCAGTAAAGGAAAATCAGATTGTTGGTATTCCTTTGAGCGAAGTTGCTGATAAAATTAAACTTATTCCAGAAGATGATTCCATGCTCAAAACAGCCCGAGATTTAGGCATTTGTTTTGGTGATTAGATTCGGACGATTGACGGTGAAATTGTGACTAATGGAAAATTAAAATGTCAGCATTGTGATGAATGTCTGGGTTTGGGCTGTATTGGACAGCTACCTGGGCTAGGCGGTGCTTTTAACAATCAGAACTTTCAATTGAATTGCGAAGGCTGGAAGGTATTGTATAGGAAAGGGGCGTCTTCGGCGTTGAGAGCGTCTTGTACCGACAGAGCGTCTTCATGTGCGTCTCTGTCTGAAAAAATAGACAATATTGTTATTCGTCCCGAAAACCTGCGCTGTGGACCAGTTACCGGCGCTGTAGAAAATATCGGTTACGAAAAGGAAGAGGATTTTTATTATCCATACCTGAAGGCTGCCGCAGATGTTGGAATAGGACTTTGCGTTGGCGACGGCTGTCCGGATTTGAAGTTGCAGTTAGGCCTTGCAGCG
>JAILQA010000290.1 GCA_024699205.1 Treponema sp.
ATTGAAATCTTTGTACGCTTTTTTGTGCGGATTAAATACTGCTCAACGGCACTTACAGCAAGCAAAGAAGGAATTGCAACGTGACTTTCATCAACACCACGGTCAGAAAGAATCATAATATTGCTGCCTTCGTGATACTGTTTTTCGATATCATTAAATACGCTGTCAATTGCGGCTTCAAGGGAAGTATTTTTATAATACAAAATTGGGATTGTGCTCGCCTTGTAGCCGGGTTTATTGAGGGCTTTGATTTTTAAGATATCTACGCCGGTCAAGATTGGATTGTTGATTTCCAGGACGGTACAGTTGGAGCTGTTTGGTTCCAGAAGATTGCCGTCTGAACCCACATAAACTGTCGTGTCGGTGACAATTTTTTCGCGGAGGCTGTCGATGGGAGGATTGGTAACCTGGGCAAATAGCTGCTTAAAATAACTGTAAAGTGGCGGATGTTTGTCTGATAAAACTGCAAGCGGAGTGTCTACTCCCATAGACGCGGTTGGTTCTATGCCCATTTTTGCCATTGGAAGTATCATTTCGTTAACATCTTCATAATTCCAACCGAAAGCCCGGTACATAATATCGCGTTCTGTCTGAGTATAAACAGGAATCTTCTTGTTTGGGATTTTAAGGTCTGCAAGATGAAGAAGGTTTTTATCAAGCCATTCGCCATAAGGATATTCCCTTGCATAATTATTTTTACATTCTTCATCAGAAATGATTTTTTTCTGAACTGTATCTACAAGCAAGATTCTTCCTGGCATAAGGCGGGATTTTTTAACGATATTTTCTTCCGGAATATCAAGTACGCCTACTTCACTTGAAAGAATGAGCATATTGTCTTTTGTAATGTAATAACGGCTAGGTCGGAGTCCGTTTCGGTCGAGAGTTGCACCAAGGATATCACCATCACTGAACAAAATTGCAGCAGGACCATCCCAACTTTCCATCATTGTTGCCCAATAATGATAAAAATCCCTCTTATCTTCATTCATCGCTTCATCATGTTTCCAAGGTTCTGGAATACACATCATAACTGCAAGAGGAAGCGGAGTTCCATTCATCATCAAAAACTCAAGAGTATTGTCGAGCATTGCAGAATCTGAACCAGTAGAATCTACCGCAGGAAGAACTTTTTTCATTTCTTCATCATTCAAATATGGGGAATCCATTGTTTCTTCGCGGGCTAACATTCGGTCAACGTTTCCGCGGATTGTATTGATTTCGCCATTATGAGCAATCAGACGGTTAGGATGAGCGCGCTGCCAGCTTGGTTGTGTATTTGTAGAAAATCGCGAATGGACAATTGCAAGGGATGATGTAAAATCAGGTGATTGCAAATCTTTATAAAATGAACGCAACTGATGAACAAGGAACATTCCTTTATAAACAATCGTGCGGCTTGAAAGTGAAACGACATAGGTATTAAGCTGAGTTTTTTCAAACTGACGGCGGAGAATGTAGAGACATCGATCAAATTCAAGGCCTTTTTTACAGTTTTCAGGGCGTTCAATAAAGCACTGCATGATACAAGGCATACATTCGCGAGCTTTTGAACCCAAAACTTCTTCACAAACAGGAACTTTGCGCCAACCTAAGAAATTGAGGTTTTCCTTTTTGCTAAGGTTCTCAATCATTCGCATTGCCTGAGCACGAATCAGTTTGTCGGCAGGAAAAAAGAACATTCCTATACCATAATCTCGCTCTTCTCCAAGGGTTATACCGATTTTTGCTGCTGCTTTTGTAAAAAACTTGTGGCAGATTTGAGAAAGGATTCCTACACCATCTCCTGTTTCACCGCTCGCATCTTTACCTGCCCTGTGTTCAAGTTTTTCTACAATACTCAGTGCATTATCGATGATTTTACGATCTGCTTTTCCATCAATATTTACAACTGCACCAATTCCACATGAATCGTGTTCAAAAGATTGCTCATAAAGAGTTTTCATTTTTTTATGACCCCCTGTAGGTTTTAACCGCATTTTGCATTACGCGCATTTCGGAGTTAAACAAAAAAAAGACGTCGTAGAAAATGCTCCATTCGGGAAAACCCAAAATAGAATAATTTCTACGACGTCTTTGTCGTTAGATTATATTACCTAATTTTTTATGTTGTTGTCAATTAAATTCTAAGAAAACGTTTCTTTTCATAGCATCAAAGATGAATTTTCTGAATCCATTCGTATTCTGCACTGATTGAATCAAGAGTACAGAGCTTTTCGCCATTAAATTCAGGAGCGTTTTCAAAATAAATTTTATCATTTCTGTGAAGAAGAGAAATTTCCAGAAGGAGATTGGAAAAATCTATATCAGAATTAATAAAACGTTTAAGTCCAATTTCCCAGTAGTTTTCCTTTCCCGAAAATAAATTATCTGCAATCAGAAGCTTTTTGTCTTTACAAGGAACATAAAGTCGTGCAGATTCACCCTGATAGAAAATTCTTACAAAACAGTCATTAAGACTTTCCGGGGAATGATGTAAAAACTCTTCCAGCAAAGATGAAAAGTCCAGTTTGAATAACTTATTCTCATCTGCTGAAGGAATTTTCGAATACTTTATTATTTTTTCAGGAGGATTTTGGAAAGTTTTCCTAGAGTCATATTTTGTAAATACGAAAGGAATACAGTTTTTTCCAGCTAAATTCAGATTTTTTTCTCCCGTTTTTATAAAATTCTCTGAAAAGCTTTTTCCTGCTTCCTTTGAAAAAGAAAAATCAGGATAAACATAAAAAGTATTTTTTTCATTTCCTCTTCCAGAAAAGAATATATTTCCATTTGTGTCCTGAATTACAGGATTTTCAGAAATAATCAGATATTCTGTCGGAGAAGTCGGGTCAGAAGCATCCGTAATTTTCCAGGTATTCAAGGCCTGCTTTTTTGAAAGAAGCAGGAATGGCAAATCCTGCTTCTTTTCTCCCTGCTCAATTATTTCATGCTCAAATTGAAAGAAAGGCTCGGTTGCAAGTGCCTTTTCCGCTGATTCAGAATACATTGATTCAGGAAGATAAAAAACTGTATTTTTGCCATTTAGTGTACACAAAACTGAACATTTTGAGGATAAAATCTTTATTCCATTGAATTCCATATTAAAAGGTAAAAAGAAATAATCACCTGAAAGCAGGTTAAAAGCTGGAAGACAAACCTTTTTATCAGGCAGGAGTATACTTACTTCCTTATGTTCCGGCATATTCTTCAAACGCACATAATTATTTACAAAAACATAGCCCTTTTTACCATCCGTTCTAAAGGCATAACGCAAATCCTTCAGGTTATCTGGCTTTAATGGATTTTCTTCTGGAATTAAAGCAGGCAGTTGGCAAAGCTCGGAACCAAAATCACGAACAAAATAAAATAAAAGCTTTAATTCTTTAAAAACAGGAGCAATTTGTCCATATTCTCTGATTGGAGCATTAAAATCATAA
>JAILQA010000303.1 GCA_024699205.1 Treponema sp.
CTATTTTCATGTAGTCTATAATTATATCCAAAATCAGGCAAAGTTACGACAGATGTTGCATTAATAAAACATCTTAAACAAAATAATAAATCCTCACAAAGAAAAATTTCCTCAGGAATCGAATTTACAACTTGTAAAGCAATATTTTTTTTGACAATCATATTCCAGAAAGAAAAGGAAATACGCTTAAAAGGTTTTTCTTTTTCAAAAAGAATTCTGTAAAAATCTTGAAGTTCGTTATCTTTATAGATATATTCAGAAATCTCAGAGTTTCCACAAAGCAAAACTTTACCTGAAGGTTGAATTCTTTTAAACCCCTCCATGTTTATTAAATCAGGATGATTCAGTTTTATAATATCAATAACTTTCTGATACCTATTTGAATCTATCCAATCATCACCATCAACAGAAGTAATATACTCCCCAGTCGCTTGACTAAAGCCCGTTTTACGAGCATTAACATTTCCACCATTTTTTTGATGAATTACCTTAACTCGAGAATCAAGTTTTGCATATTTATCACAAATTTTCCCACTGCTATCAGTTGAACCATCATCAACTAAAATTATTTCTAAACATTCTTCTTTTTGTGCGCATAAACTTTGAATACATTGGTCTAAATATTTTTCAACATTATAAATAGGCACAACAATTGAAATTAACTTATCATCCATTTTTTTCCATAACCAATTTTAAAGTTCTTTTCATCTGCACGGCTGCATTCATAACACAAGTGCTTGCAAAGCCTCTGCAACGCTTGCAGTGGCTCATGTAACCGTCTTTCATATTTCCTAAATAGAAGGAGTACAACGCATCACGCCCCCCCCTGTACATTTGCATAGTAGTTAATAAATCTATGTAATCCTGCTCTTCGTTGAGTGAAACCAATCCTGTTTCCTGTGCTGACCATGCGTTGGAACAGAAATACATTTTGCCATCATGAAGCCAATGGCACATACCGTGACAATTCAACATGTGCGTCCGTAATTCTTCTGGAGTTTCACCCATGCAGACAGATTCTTCTGGAAATCCAAAGTTAATCCATTCTGTCTGCTTGAATTCAAGCCAATTTATATTATTTTGTTCCAACACGTCCTTTACCTGCTCATACCGTTTCTGATACGGAATCGTATGCATATAATCACTGAGTCGCACTTCAACATTATATTGTTTTATCTTCTCCAACACGCTTTCATTAGGCAATATGCTGCCGTTAGTAATGAGCTGGAGATTCCCGATTCTATTTTCATAATTCTCACCAATATGCTCCAAATACTTATCCAGTTCAGGGTGAAGTAGTGGTTCTCCGCCGATTACTGAAAAGCAGCTGACTTCATCTACCATATAAAAAAGCAAATCCGCATCTTTTTTCAGCATTTCCAGCGGATAATCTTTTGGTTGTTTGTAATAAGGCATCAGCATATTACAACCCCTGCAATTGAATGTACAACGGTTTGTGATGCTCTCACCGATTTTTCCTATATTAAACTTTCCCTTAAAACGATAATACCATTCTGTAGAAAATGTATCCAAATCAATATAATCCATACCGTCTACAAGACTTGCATCATCAAGAGTCTTCTTTACAGATTGACGAGCCTTTCCAGCCACAAGCAGAACAACCTTGACGTTCCGCCACCATTCGCTCTTTTGGAACTGCTCAAGCGATTTTATCGGAATTCCTTTATAGCTTTGATTGGAAAATACAGGGTTATTGTCTATGATTGTAACTACATGAAATTCATTTATGAATTTATCAATACTTCCCTTTGCAGTCTTACCGAATCCATAAACGGCAAGATTTTTAATGTCACCCCAGCTATTGTCCAATATCCATTTCATTTTTATTCATCCTACGTTCAGCAATCTTCAAAATCCTTGTTTTATAAACCTCATCAAAATACTGAAAACCAATATCCATAAAAATCCCCTTTTTACTCACTTGGAAGAGCATAAAGCACAGTGTCTACCTGTCCTATTGAATAATGCCCAAAAGCAAAACGATAAGACGGGTTCATTTCCAGTATCTGCAAAGGCAGCGACACGATGTCAGACTGCTTATGATATACAGAAATTGCAAGGATAGGCTTCTGACGGCTTATCACCTTTTGTGAACCTTTCAATGCCTTCTCCTCGTATCCTTCTATGTCCATCTTTATAAAAGCTACATTTTCGCTTCCGACTATATCGTCTATTGCAACACAGTCAATATGTTCCTCTGCATTTTGTACAACACGGGACAATCCGCCGCTTTCCGCTGAAAAACACAATGTTTCGGTTCTGTCAGAAAGACCTTTTTCAAAGTACCGTATGCCATCAATATTTTTCAGGCTGCGCTCAATGTTTTTTCTGACAACACACATTTGTTTTCTGTCAGGCTCGAACACAAATGCCCCAAACCTATTTTCAGTCCGTCTGATGTATTCAACAGTATCATGTCCATCATAGGCTCCGCAGTCTACAAACACCCCCCCCTCCTCATCTTTTGTATAGTATTCCAAATCTACACATCGCTTTTCAAAATACTGTTCCTTTTCAGCTTCCTTGTTCCAATCCTCAAGGCAAATGATTTCTTCTTTTGGAATCCCCATGCCGCACAACTCTTCAATAATATCGTTATAGCCCAAAAGATTGGATACAATCACAGGTCTGCCAAGTTTTTCAAGCTCGGAAGGATTAAATACATGTAGCCCGTTCACCTTACCAGAAGCAGCTTTCCGGTCACAGAAACCACCCCATTCAATTTCAGGATAAAGTGCGGCAAGGCGTTTTCCCCTTGCTCCAGCACCATATATAAAAGGATGTTTTTCAGATACACCTGATAATACTTTTGCAAATTTCCGACCAGTTTCTGTTAAATCAATATTACGCCTTACATACAACAGATTACCTGTAAGGGAATAAAGCAAGCAGTTTGAAAAAATCTCTTTCGAAACAGAATCATCTATGTGCTCATAAACACGGGAAACATCTGTATAAAAAGGAACGTTTCTGTCATCATCAATTTTAAAATAATTGCCGTTATTTTTCATTTTCATACCTATTACACCTTATACCAACCAATCCGCTTTTTCAGGTTTTCCATTACTCCATTCATAAAATTCTGACTTTGATGAACAATACGCGCAGAGTGGGCGCGGCTTTGTGTACAAATCAGTGATAAGCTGACCCCAGTCGCCTGAGAAAGCATGTACATTTATTCCATCCGGTGCCTTTAAATTCATTGAAAACCATTCATAGAATCTATCAATGTATGCCTCAACGGGGCAACGATATATGCACTCTTCTTTAACAACAAGGATACCTCTTGGCACACACACATCGTGAGTCCGAGCATCTACATTTCCCGGTTTTTCGAGCAAAAACTTCTCAAACTTATCAGTTTTTGCTTCATGTGAACCGTATGCCACACCTGATTTATCAAACACCTCATAGATACGGTCTTTCATCTTAAGAGTTGGAGAATATAATGTAAGATTAAAACCTATATAGTTTTCTCTCATTGTCTTAAACAAAGACTCAGGCATTTTGGGAATTAATATGCCGTTTGATATCACGGCAAGATCCGTATTCGGCAGGATTTTCCGTAATTTTATTAGGAATTCTTCAAGATCTGGATTAAGCAGGGGCTCACCACCTAAGACCCGGAACTGAAAAATCTCGCAATGTTTTGCAATTTCAGCAATTGAATCCAGCAGCTCTTTAGAATCAGGAATCTCATCTTTCCTGTAAAGATTTGAAAAATGAAGGCAACCACGGCAGTTCAAGTTACACCCGTCAGCAAGGTTTGCTTCCAAATGGTGTATTATTGGTTTTGAAACAATTTGCATATCTAACCATTGCAGATTATATAACGGATTTTTCTCATCAAATACAATTGGCAAACGGTAAGTTAAAGCAGAAGGTTTAACCAAGATAATTTTTGTAACTCCTGCGTTTTGCAGCTGCTCAATTATACGAAATCTGCTGTAGCCCTTTCGTACGGAAATAATAACAGACTCTATTTCTTTGCCCTGATACTTTCTAACAAGATCTTCAAAAGATACCACAGGCAGACCATCGATATATGTTCCATGAAGTTCAGTCTTGTTGTCGCAAAAACAAACAGTTTTATACGTTGAGTTTTTATTGTGTTTTATTTGTTCATTAAGATAAGCGCCGTCACGGCAGCCAAAAATAGCTATTTTCATTTTATAGTCCTTTATCATATTTCATAGAATAAGCTTCAACAAACTGCTTTTCAGCTTTCATAATTGAGTTTTTCCTTATATTTAAGGCTTCTTCAAAATTTTTATTTTTCCAACTGTTTATAAAATCCTCAGTTATAAAAAACTTGTCGCACAATTTTTTTTCAATCAAAAAACGTATAATCTCCACATTGTTCTCGTATAAAAACTGAACCAGCTTTTCATCACATAAAAATATGAAATTTTCTGTAGAATTATATCTTCTATTTGTTATATTGCATAGTCGTATAGGATAATGAAAACTCACTTTATCCATATCCAAGGTCAACTGATTCAGATAAAACAAAACCAACACTTTAGCGCGAACATTTGCTAACCGTATATTTTCGGGCAGAGCAGACACTGTAAAAGGAATCTGTCTGTTATCAATATACAATATATCAACATCTTTACCATTTAAATATTCTATAAATTGATTATAGGCTTTTCGCTGATTTGAAAGAGAATAAATAGTAAAATAATTTGAATATGAAGTAACCCAGAACCAGCGTTTTAAATCTTCCAATTGATTTTTTGAAGGATTTTGAAGTTTTCTGAAAAACTCCATGATAAAAATCAATTGAACATTATACGGTAGCAGTTTATAATCAACAACATGTAATTCATCATGCAGAAATTTTACTGCCTGCAGTATAAACGGTATTGTAGCATTTGTAACCTCTGCAAAATCTTTACGCTTTGCCAGAGTCTCTATATC